>JALVAI010000268.1 GCA_027011235.1 Desulfobulbaceae bacterium | reverse complement strand
CTCCAGGACCGCGCCCTTTATTACTGGAAATAACGGGCTCCGAAGTATAACGTCCAGTTTTATTATTATGGGCTTCATATCCGGTCCCAGGGGGGCAGACAGAACCGGTAAAATCCGGTCTGCCCACGACGGAATTGCCGGTCATCAGATATACTTTTTTTGACAGGGCGGCATTGGTGTGGTAAAAATTCCCATTTACTGGTAACAGGCTGTAACACCACCAATCCTGTTTGTCTTTTTTTACCGTTTCCTTACCAGAAGCTCCGACAGAAAGCTTCATCGGATACTACGCGCCGCTACGTGCTTCCGCTTTCTAAATACAATGAGACTTTATCCCCAGTCAAAACATAAATGGTCAGCGCCTTACCTGATCTTTATTGCCCTGATTGCCCTCCAGAGCCTGGCCGTCGGCATCATTATGCTCAAGCAACATGGCATGGGCGAAGAAATTCTGCTCACCCATGCCAAAGAAATGATGCAACGGCTGGCCGATGGTGCAATTTATAACGCCAGGCGTCATTTACAATCGGCGGAAAATGGGGCCCGGCTGACCAAAGGACTGGTGGAAACCGGAATCCTCTCGCCGGAAAACACACCGGATTTCGAGATGTATCTCCTTGAAATGTTAAAAAATGACGGGGAATTCTCCGGCCTGGTCTATGGTGACAACCAGGGCAAATTTCTCTATGTCACCCGACAGCCATCTCTGCACGGAAATAATTATTTGACCAAGCTCATCTCCCGGCATGACGGTAAAAAACACGAAGAAATCATCCAACGTGATGAAAACTTTACCATCCAATCGCGGGCCGAGATACATGATGGATTCGACCCAAGGACACGGCCCTGGTATGCAGCCTTTCAACAACAAAAGGAGTTATGGACGCCGCCTTATATCTTTTATACATCCAGGGACCCTGGCATAACCGTCTCCCTCCCCCTTTGCAACAAAAAAGGCCTATCTTTTGGTGCATTCGGCGTTGATATAGAGATCAACAGTCTTTCCGATTTTCTTGCCCATCGCAAAATAAGTGGTCACAGTTTTGCCTTTATCGTCGCCCGTGACGGGGCCATGGCCGCCCATTCAGATATCAACCGCATCAAAAAATTTGACAAGATGGGAAATCCACAACTTGTCAATATTACGGATTTATCTGACGACCCTGTTGTTTCGGCTCTCTGGACAAAAATCGGCACGATGGATAATGAATCCCTTCTCCAGGGCTCTACCCTTGATTTTGCCGTGGCCGGGAAAAAATATCTGGCCGTGGTTCGTTCCTTTCCCGGTAACAGCCGCTGGCCCTGGCTGATGACCGTGGTGGCGCCGGAAGATGATTTCATCGGCATTTTTCGTCGGGCCAGACAACGCCATCTGTTTCAGGCGCTCCTGTACAGTATTGGAATCACCCTGCTTATCTTTTTTTTGGCCGCACGTTTCTTTAAACCAGTACACCGCCTTCTGCACTATGCCCACTTTGACCCCCTTACCGACCTGTACAACCGACGGGCTTTTTTTGAAAGTTGCGATGCGCTGATATCCGATACAAAAACAAAAGCCATACCTTTGTGTCTTGCCATGGCGGACATTGATAACTTCAAGGCCATCAACGACACCTATGGCCACGGTGTTGGTGATGAGGTGCTGATAGCCGTTGCCGGTCGCCTGCGCGGCGCCCTGAGTGACAAGGACCTGATCGGCAGATATGGTGGGGAGGAATTTATTCTATTGCTCTTCGGAACGGACATAAAACGGGGAGTGCAGGTATGTGAACGACTAAGACAGGCCATTGCCGATACCCCGATCAGCACCAAAGCCGGTCTCCTCAGCACGACCCTGAGCTTTGGGGTTGCGCCGGTGCCGGCAACAGCGTCCGAGCTGTCCACAAGTTTGAATCTTGCCGACAAGGCCTTGCTCCAGGCCAAGAAAACCGGCAAGAACCGGGTGATTCCCGCCGAACCGGAAGATAGTCACCCCTGAAGATTCCGAATAAACCGGCATGGCTGGACCATATTTTACCACTCCAGCCACAGCAAATGATGAAAATAGTCTGAAACGACACAGCTCCGTGGACTATTTTCGGGTAAACCTACTTTTTCTCCTTTTCTTCCGCGTCTCGCCGCTCCTGGCCGTTGATTGTACCCACCGCAGGCAGATATTCCTGAAAGGCGTCGCCGTAGATTTCCCAGATGGTGATAAAGAGGGCGGAGATTATCGGCCCGATGATAATGCCCAGGATACC
>JALVAI010000267.1 GCA_027011235.1 Desulfobulbaceae bacterium | reverse complement strand
CAGAAATATCTCCTGGTTTGCCGGCAGTTGTACGGGTCTGTCCATGGGAATCGGTGTCCTGTTTATGGTAATGGCGGAGAGGATATGGTGCAGCTGCTCAGCCCTGTTTTTGAAAAAACGTGCCAGGGTGGTGTCTCTCATCAGGATTCCCTGGTCAAGCAACGGTTGCACGGAGTCGTCGGCAACCATGTTGAACAGTTTCAGGGTCAGGAATTGATGCCGGTTCTGGTCACCGGGCAGGGAAGTCGGCGCAGGCGTGCGCAGGGCCGCGTGCGGACCACCCTTTCTGAAAATCGCCCCTGCCAGTCCGGGCATGGCCGCGGAAAGGGCCACTGTGCAGCCCGGCCCGACGGACTGTGCCAGTGAATCAGAGGCAGTGCCGTTAATAAAAATGGTTTCGATACTGCTGTGGATATACTCGTGGCTAAATCCCGGCAGGCCGAGCAACACCGTCTCCAGGGGGATCGGATCAGTACAGGGGATGAGAAATCCCCGTTGCAGCAGGGTGGCTAACCGTTTGATTTGCTTTGGAGCAGGGATCATCGTAATGGTGGGGTATGGTGTTGTCTTCATGGGATCATTGTATCCATTGATAGATCATGGGCAGGCTGAGAAACGAAAGGAGAATGCCGAATCCGACCATGGCCGAGGTGAGTCCCGGCTTCAGATCGGCGATGGATGCCAGCGCTCCCGCTGTCACCATCGGTGGCATGGCGGTCTCAAAGAGTGAGACCCTGACAGCAGTCCCGGTGAGGCCGAAGGATTTACAGACCAGCAGAAAGAGTACCGGTGTCACAAGCAGTCTGATGAAAAGACCGATACCAAAGGGCGCTATTTCATGGCGCGGCAACAGAAGTTGCATCTGAAAGCCGATGGCCACCAGGACGACCGGCACCAGGGAACCGGCAGCCATGGTCAACGCCGGTTTTATGGCGGCCGCTAATGGTGATATGGGCAGAAAAAGAGCTGCCAGCAGGGCGAGAAAGGGCGGGAAGGTGATGATCTTTTTTACGACCTGTCCCGGGCCGGGACGGGCGCCCTTGCCATACAGGGCCAGGATCAGGGTGCCGTAGGTGGCCAGGGCCAGGAAAGAGCCGAACTGGTCGTAGAGGACGGCATAGGAAACCGCTGAACCGCCGAAAAACTGTTCCACCATGGGGATGCCGAGAAAAGAGGTATTGCCAAGCGGCACAACCAGTAACAGCGCCCCTGTGGTATCACGGGACCAGCGGCCCAGCTTTCCGGCCAGCAGCACCAGCAGGGCGGAGGTGACCAGCGCTGCCCAGGGCATGAGCACGGCCACCACCATTTGCGAAGACAGGCTCAGCGAGGGGACCTTGAGCAGGATCAGGGCCGGCAGGGCGATGTAGATAACATACAGGTTGAGGCTGCGATCGGTCTCTTTGGGAAAAACAGACAGACGCCTGAGAAAGACCCCAAGACCGAGAAAGAGAAGAAAGGGGAGTATTCGCTGCATGCAACCAAACTGTTGGAGATTGTTGTTCCTGATGGTTTACAGGCTGATGACCGCTGCGTCGTCACAGCAGATTTCTATCAGTTCCATGGCGGTTGCCATGCGGGCGCCCTCTATGAGATCGGCTTCACCAATCTGCCGGGCCCTGGCGCATGGGGTACAGGCAAGAAGCGGCACCTCGTGCGCCTGCAGGTAGGTCATCAGGTCATCGGCGACATCGCCGGTTGCCGCCTTCAGGTTGTCGATCATCCCCTTTTTGACAAGGTTGACGGCCTCATCAAGTAAAAAGACCTTGACGTTTTTGCCCTCTTTATGGGCAACCGTGGCCAGGTGGATGCCGCGGGTGGATCGGTTGGGATTGTCGGTTCCGCAGGACAGAACGATTACAACGTTTTGGGTCATGATTATTTCCTCTTGTGTAGAATTTTTTCCTGTTCAGGTTGGCTGCCTGACAGTTGTTTTTTCGACGTTTTCCGGTTTTTCATCGTGCATGGTAACAGACCGTTGCAACAGGATGATGCCGACATGGCGCCGGTTTCCTTTTTCATAACCTGAGGTAAACATTGCGACTTCCGGCTGTCAAGGGGTTCTTTGTTTTTTCCGTATCCGGTGGGTACCATTTATTATCCGTTGTTGTCCTCTTGACAAAAATATCTTTGGCAAGTATATTTAACCGTTTTTATGTATTGATGGGCGGGTGTAGCTCAGTTGGCAGAGCACAAGCTTCCCAAGCTTGGGGTCGCGGGTTCGAGCCCCGTTGCCCGCT
>JALVAI010000266.1 GCA_027011235.1 Desulfobulbaceae bacterium | reverse complement strand
CTGCAGAGGATCCAGATCGGTCTCCTTAATCAACCTGGTCATGCCGATAATGGCATTCATGGGCGTGCGAATCTCATGGCTCATATTGGCCAGAAAATTGGACTTGGAACGGCTCGCCTCTTCGGCCTGCTTTCGTGCCTCTTCCAGTTGGTTCTGGTATTCATGGACTGCGGTCATATCATGAAGTATCCAGACCGCACCCTTTTCATCAAGGGCGGTACGATCAACCGCCTGCCCGGTCAGACGCACCCAGATCTCCTCACCTTTGCCGTTTTTGGTCTGAAATTCAATATCTACGATATTTCCCCGGCGTAACTCCGGATAATAAACAAGACCAAATTGTTCATATTCATCATCACCTGGAAAAAGTATACGGGTGTCCTTGAGCAGAAGCTCCTCTATGGAAAAACCGATGATATTTGCCGCTGCTTCATTAACCCCAAGTATTTTCCGTCCCTTGACATAGACGATCCCGGCGCCTGCATGTTTGACGATAAGTTCAAGCTCGGCAAGTTTGTCCTTGAGCTGCTCCTCAATTCGGACCTTTTCCGTGACATCATTTTTAATGGCCACAAAATGAGTAATTTTATACTCTTCATCACGAACCGGGGCGATAACCGCATCCTCCCAATAGAGAGTACCATCTTTTTTCCTGTTACAAAATCTGCCGTGCCAGACCTTGCCGATGCTGATGGACCGCCACAGCTGCCGGTAAAAATCTTGATCCTGTAAATTGCTCTTTAATATCCTGGGATTTTGTCCCAGCGCTTCTTGCCTGCTGTATCCCGTGGTTTTTGTAAAAGCCGGATTCACATACCTGATTTCTCCCTCTACGTTGGTAATGACGATAGAACTGGCGCTCTGTTCAACTGCCGCTTCAAGAAGCCGAATTTTTTCAAGGTCCTTTATGCGTTGGCGTAGATCTGTAATAAATGCGTACCGGAAAAGGGGTTTGCCCTCACTGTCCCGCATCATATTTGCATCAATATGTACGGGCACATGGTTTCCTGCCGCTCCATGCAGATTAACTCGCATCTTTTCTCTGTCTGCATGACAAAGCCCCTTATCGGCATAAATCCGGGCTATGTCCTCGTCTGCAAACAGTTCTGTGACTGATTTGCCAACAAGTTTATCCGCAGAATATCCCAGCATGGTACATAAGGTCTCATTAACGGTTTCCAAGACACAACTGTCGGGTTGCATAATCCAGAAACCGGTCTGGCTCTGTTCAATAACCGCCTTGAATCGATCCAGATTTTCATTTTTAAGACGTTTTTCTACAACCAGTTCCTTTTCCATTTCCAACAGCCGTACCCGTTGCCTCTCAACGGAAAGCGACAAAATCGCCAACGGAATCAGGGCAAGGAAAAAAGAAATGACGAGTAAAACCATGGTGCGGGTCAACAGGGGGAGACCTGATGCCAGATGATCCGCGCGAAATACGCGAAAATAATACACCCTTCCCGGAATAATCGGCTGCAGATACAAGTCGTATGAAACGCCATGCACAGAGGACGGAAGGAACCCCTTCCTGTACAGTCTGTCCCAGGTTCCGGGCGGAAAACCAATATCCTGAAGCAGGGAAAGATCAAACTGACGGCTGTTTTTCAGTGATCTCCGCTCAAGAACCGAATTATCAAGCACTCGCAATCCTGGTCCATCGTGGGAGGCAATAACTCCGGATTGCGACACGATACCATGGTCCGGAAGCAGATTCTGACGTTGTCCATTTCGTTCTCTCCCGATCAACCCGGTCTTGACCAGAAGTTCCAGCGGATCGACCTTGATGACGACCACTCCGCCCTTGCCCGCTCCCGTATCCATACGTCGGGAGAGATAAAGGCCAAGACGTTTTGATGTTACTCCATAGGCGAGATAACTGCCCTGGCCGGTGGCAACAGCCTCGGTGAAATAGGGCCTGAAACTGTAGTTTTTCCCTTCAAAGCTGCGATTACTTGACAGGATACAGGTGCCGGCTGAATCAAGGACAAAGGCGTCAAGGATGGACTCGGCCTGCTGGATCTGCCTGAGGTAGATAAGGGCAGCCATTTTTTGCCGAAACATGGCCTTGTCATCCAGGCCGATGAACAGGGGATTCTTGGCCAGCAGGTCGGCAACATACCGCAGCATCTCTATTTCCCGCCGGAGAACACGGCTGTCCGCTTCAACCTTTTGTTCTATCAGGGATCTTTCATACCGACGAAAATTATAGTAAGCGACCAGGGAAACACTTATCCCGAT
>JALVAI010000265.1 GCA_027011235.1 Desulfobulbaceae bacterium | reverse complement strand
GAGTAGACATCGGCCGGGATATTCGTGCATCAGGGAAAAAGAGGGACTGCTGATATAGTATTCCGCCGGTACCTCAAGGCCACGGCCAATGGCTTGGGTAAGAGTGGTTTTTCCGGCCCCGAGACCACCGTAGAGAAGAAGAACATCGCCCGGCATAAGCAATGTGCCCAGCTGGCGGCCAAATTCTGCCATTGTCTCCAGGCCGTCGATATCCAGAGTATACCGGCTGGTACGGGAATCAACCATGTTCGTCTGGTTTCCCATCTGCAACGGAATTGGCGTCGGGCAGGGTAAAGATAATCTCGGTCCCCTGGCCCGGGGCGGTATGCACGGCAATGGTGCCGGACATCATCTTTGCCCTCTCTGTCATGACCGTCAAACCTATCCCCCGTTCTTTTACCGGGATGGCAAGAACTTCCTCCTTGGAAAAGCCCCTGCCGTTGTCCTTGATGATGAGTATGGCGCAGTCATCCTCTGGTTGAATGACCAGCTCAACCATGGTTGCCCCTGAATGTTTACCGCAGTTATTCAGGGCCTCCTGCAAAAGCCTGTAAATGTGAAGATGAAACCGCGGAGGAAATATGGCGCCGGCAGCTGGCCCTTTGCGCAGGCATTGGATATTGTAGAGATCGGTAAACTGATCGATAAGATATTCAATGGCTGAATCAAGGCCAAGGTCGTCGATAATAACAGGGCTGAGATTTTTTGACAGCCTGCGCACATTTTCAATGATTTCCTTAATAGCATTACGCAGTTCCTGCAAACGGACAACAAGCTCTTCCCGCGAGGACGGAGCAGCACTTGCCTGCTCCTGTTCAATAACCCTGATCTGCAGCTTGAGAGCGGCAAGGGACTGGCCGAGCTCATCATGCAGTTCAAGGGCGATCCGCTTTTGTTCATCCTCACGGGCATGGAGCAGGTTACCTGAAAGGTTGCGCAACCTGGTCTCTGAATTGGTCAGCTGGATATTCGCCTCTTCAAGCAAACGGTTTTTTTCGCGCAGGGCATCGGCAAGCTGCTGGTTTTCACGGGTCAGCCGCCAGGTCTGGGTTGCCTGTTCAAGGATCAGGCGCAGCTGGACGATGTCCCAAGGTTTAAGGACGTACTGGTAAATATGGCCCCTGTTGATTGCATCTATGATGTCAGAGACATCCACGTAGCCGGTGATAATAATCCGTACCGTGTCCGGATGGCGGGCATAAATGGTGGAAAGAAGCTCAACCCCGGTCATGCCGTCCATCCGCTGGTCGGAAATAATCACACTTATCTCTGGCTGGCGGTGAAAAATTTCCAGCGCCTCTTCCCCGGAGGTCGCGGTTATGATGTCATACTCCTCCTCAAAACTTAAGACAAAGTGTTCGGTATTGACGGGGTCATCGTCAACAAAGAGAATTTTGTCTTTTTCCGCAAAAAAAACAGCTTGTTGAGTATCGTTTTCCATGGCGATCGTCCGCAGCTATTTTCCGGAAGCAGGCGCTGTCCACCAGGTCCAGAGGAACTGATAGGGTGTATAATACAGGGGCAGTGTTTTTGGCTGCTTGAATATATTTCTGTAGGCAAGCCGATGGGCGGCCAGGTACCAGTTGGGAACCACATAATAGCCGTACCAGAGTACCCGGTCAAGGGCGTGGCAGGCCAGGACAAGATCATGCTGGGTAGCGGCATAGACGATTTTATCAACCAGGGCATCCACCACCGGACTTGCCACCCCGGCAATGTTTCGTGATCCCTGCCGCTTGGCGGAAGAGGAGGACCAGTAATCACGCTGCTCGTTGCCAGGAGATTGTGATTGGCCAAAGACATTGACCACCATGTCAAAGTCGAATTTTTTTACCCGCTCCACATAGAGGGCAGCGTCAATGGTGCGGTAGGTGGCCCTGATGCCAAGTTTACGCAGATTCTTGACAAAGGGGGCCATAACCCGCTCAAAAGACTGGCTGGCAAGGAGAATTTCAAAGGAGAGTTTATGGCCGTCCGCATCCTGGAGAACGCCATTCTTCAGATGCCACCCTGCTTTAGCCAGCAAGGTATGGGCAAGGCGCAGGTTTTTCCGCAGGCTGGAGGGCGGCCTGGTGGAAGGCGGGGTGAGCGGGGTGGTGAACACCTCGGGCGGCAGCTTGCTGCGAAAGGGCTCCAGCAGGGCGAGTTCCTCTCCCTTTGGGACCCCGGTTGCAGCCAGGTAGGAGTTGGAAAAATAGGAGTTGCAGCGTGTGTACTGATTGAAGAACAAGGTGGTGTTGG
>JALVAI010000264.1 GCA_027011235.1 Desulfobulbaceae bacterium | reverse complement strand
GGAGATAATCGAGCTTTTCTTCAAAAAGGTCTCCACTCCAAGGGCCGAGGCAATGCGGGCCGTACCCATGGTCGGCAGAACATGATTGGGCCCGGCCACATAATCGCCGCAGGCCTCCGGGGTATAGGATCCCAGAAAGATCGCTCCGGCATGGCGGACCCTGGGCAGCCACTGCCAGGGCTCCCGCACCTGCAGCTCCAGGTGCTCGATGGCGATTTCATTGGCCAGCTCGATGGCCTCGTCCAGGGTGTCAACCAGTAAAACAGCGCCCCGACTCTCAAGGGCCTCTTCTGCTATCTCCCGGCGCTGCAAACCGCTAACCTGCTCGCCAAGGGCACGAATCGTCTGCTCGGCCACGGTCCTGCTGGTTGTTATCAGCAGGGCCAGGGCCTGGGGATCATGTTCGGCCTGGGCCAGCATGTCGGCGGCAATAAAGACGGGGTTGGCCTGGTCATCGGCCACAATCAGGACCTCGCTGGGACCGGCCAGCATGTCGATACGCACCCGTCCCATGACCTGCTGTTTGGCCTCGGCCACAAACCGATTGCCCGGCCCGACAATCACATCCACCCTGGGAATGGTTTCCGTTCCATGGGCCAGGGCGCCAATGGCCCATGCGGAACCGGCCTTGTACACCTCGCTGATCCCCACCTCCCGGGCCGCCAGTAACAGGGCCGGACTGACCCGGCCTTCCCGGTTGGGCGGGGTGACCATCACCCGCCGTTCCACCCCGGCGATGGCCGCGGGAATGCCGTTCATCAGCACCGAAGAGACAAGAGGGGTGGACCCGCCCTGCCCCCCGGGTACATACAGACCGGCGCTGTCCACGGGCCGCACCATCCGGCCGGTAATCGTGCCATCATCCCGGGTGGTAATCCATGAATCCTCCATCTCCCGCTCATGAAACCTGCGGATTCTGTCAGCGGCAAAGTGCAGGGTCTCCATAAACGAGTCATCAACACCGGCCTCGGCCTCGGCAAATTCACTCTCCCTGACCTTCAGATCCGATACCTGCATGTCCGGGGCATCAAATTTGCGGGTATAGTCCACAACCGCCTGGTCACCCTCGGCCCGCACCCGGGCCAGAATTTCCTGCACGATATTGCGACAGGAATCATCACCCATGCTGAATCTGTTGCGCAGACCCTGGATACATTGCTGCCCGGCCGCATCCCGCACCTGTAGTATTTGTATCTTCATACCATTTCCCATCAAGCTGATTGTCCTGTTTTTCTCTTCTTTCAGGCAAAGGAGACTGGTTAGCACAGTCCCTCGCCCTTGTCAACAGCGCCTCTCCTGTGTAGGATGGTTGCCTGGATACAGCGATAAATCCTTTTTCCCTGAACCATAAAACCGATGAACCCCATACTCCTTGTTCTCTTCTTTCTTCTCCTCTTTCCGGGCCGCTCCCCTGCCCTCACCCCCGGCAACTGCCATTGCTTCCGTCATCGCAGCTATGACGCCGGCGATAAATTCGTCGCCGATGCCTACCTGTTGACCACGGCCTTCAACTCGCTCATTGCCCATGTCTTTGCCGTTTCCAAGGAAACAATCATCATGAAGAAGATGAAAGGCGGCATAGATGGCAATGACCTGTTAATTGGCCTGTATCTTCAGGAGAAAACAACCAGGCCCCTTGCTCTTCTCCTCTCGATCCGGGAAAACGGCGGCTCCTGGCAACAGATCCTGGCTGCGGCCGGAAACAGCCAAACCGGCAATGACCCCATCCTGGCCGCCATTGCCGGCGGCAGCAACAGGATGACAGTGCAGCGGCTGATCACCGACTTTATGCTTAAAAAACGATACCAGTGCCAGCAGGCAACCCTGGCCCGGCTCCGGGCCACCGGCCTGGGCGGAAAAGAAATCAACCTGCTGCTGGCCTTGCGCAAACAGAGCGGCACACCGCTTGCCCAACTGGTTGCCATGATCAGCAACCAGAAGATGAGCTGGAGTGAAACCGCCCATCATTTCGGCCTGACACCAGGCGAAGTCGGCCGGTGGATCCTTAAGGGCGCAACCCCTCAGGTGCGATGAAACCACTGTTCAATCTCTCTCTTGGTAAATTCCTTGATCACCGGCCTGCCATGCGGACAATGGGAAAAGACAGCGCTTTTTTCCATCTGTTGTAAAAGGGCCAGCATCTCTTTTGGCTGCAGGGAATTTCCGGCCTTGATCGCCGCCTTGCAGGCCACGGTGGCAAAAAGGGCGGCCACGCTTTCCGGCACCCCGCCCGCCCCTGGACCGCGC
>JALVAI010000263.1 GCA_027011235.1 Desulfobulbaceae bacterium | reverse complement strand
GCAGATCCATGACCCGGACGAGATCGGTCGGGCAGGTATTATCCAGACTCCAGCCCTGATGATAAACAATGAACTCAAAAGCTGTGGTCTACTTCCCACCAGGGCGCAAATAGAACAGTGGATACGCTCTATTCGGGCCTGAATATTTCCCGACCGGGCTGCTGGTCAACATTTTTTGAACCTGCCATAGTGTCCCGCCTGATCAGAACAAGTAAGTGCAGAATCCAAGGAGCTGTGTTCTGTGGCGGGTCTCAACTATACAGGTAGTATGCCTGCAAATCGCCCCGGGACACACGACGCAGAGGAACTCGAAGTTTTTTTTACAACGCCATCAGTATTGGATACTCAGTATTGCTCACCTTTAATATTGTTGACAAGCTGGGCAATCTCGAGCCCCAGGGAAACGCACTGTTTGCCTTCGATGCAGCTCTCGGCATCCGGGTCCTCCAGGTAATGCCTGAGTTGATGATTGCCTTTTGCCAGATCGACAACCCAGGAATTTTTTTCCTTATTCCAATCGACCTTGACATCAATTCCACACTGCCCGATCTCCGGGTACATTTCCACAATCTTTGAACACAGTTCCTGTTTATCATGCATAATGATCCTCCTTTTTTTGCTCAATCGAAATCAGGAGACAAACCAAACCTCTGCACAAAAAATAATACCACCATGTTCTATAGTCAAGAACATGATCGCAATTACCAATTCAACAAACCTCCTCTTTCTGGTTACTTTAACTCTTCATTTATCCGATAAATTATTGATTGACATTTCCAGGTTCCTTATTACATATCTTATATATTGAGTTTCCACGACGGTATAAAAAAACTCTTTTTATCCTATTTTGTGGTAAAAAATATCCCGCAAAAAACATCGTGTCTCCAGGGGAATTTCCATGCGTCCCTGTTTTATGAAAAAGAGGGGAACAAGCCGTTATTTGGTAAATTCGTAAAAAGTGAAGACAATGCTTGAAGATGGCTAACAGATATACAGCTAAGCGGAGCGTAGACTCCGAGAAGTAGTGTTCTGTGGCGGGTTTGACTGTACATGTAGGATGTTGAAAGTCGCCACAAGACACACGACGCAGTAGGTCGAAGTTTTTACGACGCCATCTTGATTAACAAACGGGACGTTCAAACCTTATCAACAGGAGGTTCAACCATGACAGCAATCGAATGGCTGACGGATTTGGAACAGGCCCTTGATCGGGCGCAAACAGAAAACAAAGCGATTTTACTGGACTTTTTCAATCCAAATTGAATTGGCTGCCAACAGATGGATGCAGTTACGTATCCCGATGGTGCAGTCACCACCTTTATCAACCGTAACCTGGTTCCCTTACGGATTCACTCAGATCAGCAACCATTGGCCGGCAAATACGGTGTGACATGGACACCGGCCCTTTTTATTCTTGACAGGGAAGGCCGTACGCACCAGGCAACCGTTGGTTTCTTTGCCCCAGATCAATTTATTCCCTGGCTGCTATTAGGTATCGGCAATATGTATTTTCACCAGGATGACTTCACTAAGGCTCTTGATCATTACGCCAAAATTATTACTGACCATGCGGACAGTGATGCCGCACCCGAGGCCCTGTTTCAAACAGGGGTCGCACGTTACAAGAGCAGCGGTAATCCAGGGCCTCTTAAAGAGGCCTACGAGCATTTAAGCAAGGCATATCCGGAAAGCACCTGGACGAAACGGGCTTACCCTTATCGTCTAATCCAGTAATGCACGCTGTCAACTGACCGGTGATGGGGACCATCATCGCCGGTCAAAACCTCCCATCGAGCCCCCCTACCCTGCCCGAACGGAACCTGTCTTCATCCCGGTAAAACTGAAAATGTAAGACTGAAAAATTTGAGGATCACGTAAAACGTGACCCGAAACAATCCTGTCCAACATGTCAAGGTAAGGAAATTGTTGTGATGGAACAGCAATTCGACCAAAAAACAGGTGCAACAGCCACACCCCGGAAGTTGGCCACCACATGATGTTGTCGGCGGGACAAACCTGAATAGGGATTTGCCATTTCCCCAAATAGAATGTACAATACTTTATGGCTGTTCTATTTACCATTTCTGTCCCTGATTTGCTTTCTGGTACCAATTCCCACCAATGTCTATCACCACAGAAAAAGAGAAAAAATCTCTGCTATTCCATGAGGTCTCCATTATCCCTGCCCACTTAAAGTTACCGGACAGCCGATGGCGCAGGCCTGCACATCAATAATCAATGACAACTATC
>JALVAI010000262.1 GCA_027011235.1 Desulfobulbaceae bacterium | reverse complement strand
TCTGGCTGATCCGGCGCCAGCAATTCTTCCAGGGTTTGATCTACAATATCATCCCCAGCTTCCGAGGTCGTTTCTGCACAGGAATCCGCTTCCGCCTCGGCAATCAACTCGGCCAGGGTCTCTTCCTGGGCCTCCTCTCCAGAATTCTTTTCGGAACTATCGTCCGTCGGTACCGTAGATTCACGTACCTCTGTTTTTTCCTGCGTTCCAATCCCGGCGTCATCCTCCTCTGGAGTACCAATCTCTACAGCCAATTCCCCCTTACCGGACGCAGATCCAGTTTCCCCGTCATCATCGTCTGTTGCTTCGCTATCCTCCTCTTGTCCTTGTTCTGAAAAACTTTTCTGTTCAGCAGAAGACAGGTCCACCTTGGGCGAAACCTGGACCTTCGGGCAAGGTTCTGGTTCATCTTTTGTTTCAGTCGTTATACCGGCCGGTTCTTCCACGGCAGATCCAGGAGGAGAAGACGATTCAGGAGAAATCTCAGCTACTTCCGGAGCAACGGCCTCTTTCAGCTCATCCTGTCTGTTTTCAGTGACAAAAGACCTTGCGGATATATCTTCCCCTGTGTCTTTTTCAATATTTTCTTCAGGTTCTTCGCCTGCATCATCGGCAACCGGTTCCTGAAGCACCTGTTCCTGCGGTACATCCTGTTGCCGGTCACCAATCGTCTCGCCGTGGACGGACTCCCCATCCTCAGCGGCCACAACCGCTTCCTGATCGGAAACAGATTCCTGTTCCCGGGGTGTTTCCTGTTTTTTCTTTTTGGAAAATTTCTTTTTAAACCAGCCAAGCATTATCTATTCACCTGTATCACAATATATTTCTTGATAAATTCATCGAAGTCCCGACACTCTGTTATCATGATTTTTTTATTATTTTTTGTTATTATTGATGATTTTGTTATTATTGATGAACTTGTAAAAAGTCCAGACAATGCTTAAAGATGGCTGAGCAAAAACACAGATATACAGGTAAGCGGAGCGAAGCGTAGACTCCGAGGAGTAGTGTTCTGTGGTGGGTCTTGACTATACATGTAGTATGCCGAGAATCGTCACAGGACACACGATGCAGTAGATCGAAGTTTTTACGACGCCATAATTATTGTTCAACCTATTCCTTTTCCAGGGCATGTTCCAGTACTTCCTCTATGGTATGGGGATACCGGAACACAACCCCTTCTCTGACATCCTCGGGAATCTCCAGCACATCTTTTTCATTAAGTACCGGCAGGATCACCTCGCGAATGCCCGAACGTAAGGCCGCCAGCACCTTTTCGGCGATTCCGCCCACGGGCAGGACATCGCCGCGCAGGGTGATTTCGCCGGTCATGGCCACGTCGCGGCGCACGGACCGACCGGTAATCACCGACACCAGGGAACAGACCATGGCCACACCGGCTGATGGTCCGTCCTTGGGGATGGCGCCTTCGGGCACATGGACATGGATGTCAATGGTGGAAAAGATGTCCTCATCAATACCAAGGCTGGCGGCATGGGAGCGGATATAGGTCAGGGCAGCCGTGGCCGACTCCTTCATGACATCACCGAGTTTGCCGGTAAGGGTCAGGCCGCCCTTGCCCTTCATTATGGAAGACTCGATAAACAGTATCTGGCCACCCACCGGGGTCCAGGCGAGCCCGGTCGCAAGACCTGGGCCCCAGGTCCGGGCCTTTATCTCCGGAAAAAAGCGGACCGGCCCCAACATTTCATGAACATCCTCGGCCAGGATCACCCGCTTCCCCATGTGTCCCCTGGCGATTTCAGCGGCAACCCCGCGACAAAGGGCCGCTATTTCCCGTTCCAGGTTACGCACCCCTGCCTCGCGGGTATAGGATCTGATAAGCAGGAGCAGGGTTTCATCGGGAATTTCCAGGTCATCTTCAGTCAGGGCATGGGCCTCAAGCTGTTTACCAAGCAGATGCCTCCTGGCAATGGCCACCTTTTCCTGTTCGGTATAGCCCGAAAGCTCCACGATCTCCATCCGGTCCCGCAGGGGACCGGGAATGGTGTCCAGAACATTGGCGGTGGCGATGAACATGATTTTAGACAGATCGAACTCGATATCGAGATAATGGTCGGTAAAGGTGGAATTCTGCTCCGGATCAAGCACTTCCAGCAGGGCTGAGGATGGGTCGCCACGAAAATCGTTGCCCAGCTTGTCCACCTCGTCAAGCAGGAAAACAGGATTATTGGAACCGGCCTTTTTCAGACTCTGGATAATGCGTCCGGGCAGGGCGCCGATATAGGTCCGCCGGTGACCACGAATCTCGGCCTCGTCATGGACGCCGCCCAGGGCGATACGAACGAATCTGCGGTTCATGGTGCCGGCTATGGAGTGGCCAAGCGACGTCTTGCCCACTCCCGGCGGACCGACAAAGCAGAGAATGGGACCATGCATGTCCTCTTTCAGTTTACGGACCGCCAGAAATTCGAGAATGCGTTTTTTTATCTTTTTCAGGCCATAATGGTCCTTGTCCAGGTCCTCCTCGGCCTTGTCAAGGTCCAGGGTGTCCGTGGTCGATTCCAGCCAGGGCAGATCAAGAATCCATTCGATATAGTTGCGAGAAACAGTATACTCCGGAGAAGAAGGGGGAATCCTCTCCAACCGGGCCAGTTCCTTGTCCACGACCTTACGCGCCTCTTCCGGCAGTTTTTTCTCGGCCGCCAGATCACGCAGTTCCCTGATTTCGACCTTGTCTTCGTCTCCCTCGCCCAGCTCCTTGCGAATGGCCTGCAACTGCTGGCGGAGAAAAAATTCCCGCTGCTTTTTATCAATGTCCTTTTTCATGGATTTTTGCAGCTCGTCGCTCATCTCCGCTGTTTCCAGCCGGTCATTCAGATGCCGGGCCACCTGATGCAAAAGTTCCTCCAGTTCAGGAATCTCGATGATTTCCTGTTCTTCTGCAAGCTTGAGATTAAGCTGAGAGGTGACAAGATAGGCGATATGGAAAGGATCGCTAAGGGCATTGACTGTGGCCAGCATCTCCTGGGGCAGCTGGGTCAGTTTGACCAGTTTCTGGAACTGATTGCGAATATTGAGTATAAGGGCCTCGATCTTTTTATTTTCCTTCTTCTCCATGGGCATCTCTTCCACTTTGGCCCGGAGATAGGGAGTGACCTGGGTAAATTCAACAATTTTGATCTTTTTCGTACCGCTGATCAGGACCTGATAATATCCCTCGTCGGCCTTGGTCAGTTTATGGATATAACCGATTACCCCGACCTGGTAGAGATCATCGGGCCCCAACTCCTCGGTGGCGGGTTTTTCCTCTCGCCCGGGGACCAGACCGACCATGCGGTCTCCAAGCAGGGCCTCGTCAACAAGTTTTTTGGAAGATTCACTGCCGATCTGGAGGGGAAACCCCATGCCGGGATAGAAAACAAAACCGTGCAGGGGCAGGATGGGCAGCTCCTCCGGAACCGGCAGGGTCAAGGGATCAACCGGTTTTTCCTCTATCGTTTTGTCAGTCATCGTTGTTCTCCTCCACGCACCTCAATGCAGACCCGACCCTTTTTTCTTCGTTTGGGCAGGGTAAGCAGCAGGAAACCTTTGCTGTACGACGAGACGGCCCCATCAACATCGACCACTGCCGGCAGGGAGAGTACCCGTTCAAATCTGCCGATCTCTATTTCCAACTGATGAACACAGGCAATGGCCCCGTGGACCGGAAGTTGTCTGACACCGTTGATTTTAACCTGATGTTCACCGACAATCACCTCAAGGTTATCAAGCGTTACTCCGGCCAGATCGAAATAGATGTATATCTCCTTTTCCGCCTCGTAAATATCAGCCGGCGGCTGCCAGCAGCCGCTCTCAACGGGGACCATCCTGGCCAGTGACATGTTGCGCAGCATACGGCCGGTTTGCTGCTGCATGGCCTCCAATTCCTGAACAATCTTTTCACTGAAACGATCCATAACATCCTCGCAAAAGCTGCATCGACGCGCAAGCGGCCCGACTGGATATCGATTGGGTTGTCCGATTATGAAGAATAGATAAGCACTATAACGTTTCCGGCAATCAATTATCAACAAAAAGGTAAGCCGCCTGAAAATCAGGCAGAACAACTGCCAAATGTAATGACCATGCATTGCCTCCCTGCTTGAAAACCCTGATCCCGATAGACGGGGCAAGGACAAATTTTTTTTGACCATCATCAATCCTCAGAAACAAGGGATACCATCGCTTTGGCGGGATTAAACAAATAAGGCGGCTTTCACTCGCAACCCAAGTAGGGGCGGCTTCAGCCGCCTTGGGGAAACCATTCCGGATAAAATAACGCTTTCCTCAGGCGAATAAATTCGCCCCTACAACACATGCAACAATTATATTGCATGCGCGATATAACGAGACAACCGGTTAAAATAACTGGTTTTTCTTTATGAAATTTTCACGGATTCTACGCTTGCCTGTTTTTTTATGACAGGAATTCAGGAGTAAGGCACTAAAACATCTCTGCGCAACAAGTGAATTTTATGTCAAATTAAACAGCGAATATCGGGCGATGGTACTCCTGATACGTCTTTGCTGAGCTTTGGTGGTAATCAGGAAAATATTTTTTCATTGCTTTTCAATGTGCCGTAATTAAAGTATGAGTTCTGCAAGAGAATTACAGTACGGGCAACAGGGCTGCTGTCGAATCTCATCACCCTGGTCTGGACAGAGGACCGTTTTTTTCCGAGGGCCACCCCGGCGGACAAACGTGTTGCCTGACTCAAACTGACTTATGGATTTTTTTTACAATATATCCAACAATTAAGTTATTTCATACATTTTCACTGGAGGTTATCATGGGAAGTTCATGTGGAGGATCCTGCGGGTCCAATGGCCAGAGCAGCTGCAACTCGGCCGATGCACATCTTGCGCAGCAGGATATTGCCATTACAAAATCGTTGGGAAAAATTAAAAACAAAATCCTGGTTATGAGCGGAAAAGGCGGGGTCGGCAAATCAACGGTTGCCGTCAACCTGGCCCTTGGCCTTGCCCGTCGCGGCCACAAGGTGGGTCTGATGGATGTCGACCTGCACGGTCCCGATGTCTGCCGGATGCTGAACCTGGATGGCAAGCTCGAGCCGCCGAAAAATCCGAGCGACCTGGTGCCGCCCCTGATCTATAATGACAATGTCAAGGTCGTCTCCCTGGAATACATGATGAAAGATCGTGATGACGCCATCATCTGGCGCGGGCCGCTGAAGATTCAGGCCATCAGGCAGTTTGTCGCTGATATGGACTGGGGAGAACTGGACTACCTGATCGTTGATGCCCCTCCCGGCACCGGGGACGAGCCCCTGTCCGTTGCCCAGACCATTCCCGGGGTCAAGGCAGTGGTTGTGACAACGCCGCAGGCAGTGGCCCTGGCCGATGTCCGCAAATCGATCAACTTCTGTAAAACCGTTGAGATGCCCATTGTCGGTGTCATAGAAAACATGTCAGGTTTTATCTGTCCCCATTGTAACGAAACTGTTGACATTTTCAGCTCCGGCGGCGGCGAAAAGACGGCCCGCGATTTTGATCTGCCCTTCCTGGGTCGGGTGCCCATGGATCCCCGGGTTGTTATCGCCGGAGATACGGGAACCCCCTACCTGTCATCAGAGGAAGAAACCCCTGCAACCAAGGCCTTTGCCCATGTTGTCGAGGCCGTGGAAAACAGAATGCCGCCAAAGGGCAGTGTCAGCCTCGATACCATGGCTGCGGAAGGCTCTACCTGCGGCTGCGGCGGCGGTGGATGTGATCCCGGCAAATGTGACTGTTAGGGCGTAACATACAAGGGCGGGAAGCCTGCCGGCAACCCGCCCGCTTGTTTGGTATACTGCCTTACTGCCTTCGACCGATCCGTCCCCAATTATATAAACCACCACTAATTAACGGCCCAGCAAACCATGAAGATTCAACAACTGACCGTCGGAATGATGGGCGTCTGCTGTTATATTGTCTCCTGTGAAGCAACAAACAGGGCCGCCATTATCGATCCCGGCGGTGATGAGGACCAAATACTTGATGCCTGCAACAAAGACAATCTGCAGGTTGAATACATCATTGCCACCCATGGGCATCCGGACCACGTCTGCGGCAACGGACCGATCCAGGAGGCCACCGGCGCAAAAATCGTCATGCATAAAGACGATGCCGATTTTTTTTCAGCCCCTGACATTAAACAATACTTCTCCATGCTCGGACTGGCCGAATCTCCGCCTGCCGATATCCTGGTGACAGATGGCGATGTCATTGCCGTGGGAGAGGAATCCCTGCGGGTGCTGCACACGCCAGGCCACACGCCCGGCGGTATCTGTCTGTACAACCCGTCCGACTGTTTCACCGGCGACACCCTGTTTGTCGGCGGGGTTGGCCGCACCGACTTTCCGGGCGGTTCCCTGGAGGAGCTGACCACATCCATCCGGGAAAAACTGTTGACCCTGCCCCCGGAAACCACGGTCTGGCCCGGTCACGGGTATGGCGGCCTGCGCTCGACCATTGGTGATGAGGCCCGTAACAATCCCTATCTGTAACATTTTCTGTCCCGTATGCGTGAAATAATCCTTGGCACAGCCGGCCATGTTGACCATGGCAAAACCTCGTTTATCAAAGCGCTTACCGGCATTGAAACCGACCGCCTCAAGGAGGAAAAAAAGCGCGGCATCACCATCGAGCTTGGCTTTGCCCACCTTGATCTTCCCTGCGGCCATCGGCTTGGCATTGTCGATGTGCCGGGCCATGAAAAGTTCATCCGTAACATGGTGGCCGGGGCCGCCGGCATGGACATGGTCGCCTTTATCATTGCCGCTGATGAGGGCATCATGCCGCAGACCGTCGAGCATTTCGAGATCTGCAAACTGCTTGGCGTTCAGGACGGTCTGATCATTCTGACCAAAAAGGACATGGTTGAGCAGGAATGGCTGGAAATGGTCGTGGAAGAGGTCCAGGAATTTTTCCGCGACAGCTTTTTGCAGGAAGCGCCGATCCTCGCTGTTTCCTCGGTCACCGGCGAGGGAATTGATGTGGTTCGGCAGGAACTGGACAAAAAGGTCAGCCGCATTCACTTTCAGGAGGAATTCGGCCCATTTCGCCTTGCCGTTGACCGGGTCTTTTCCATGAAGGGTTTTGGCACCGTTATCACCGGCACCTCCCTGTCCGGCCGGATCAGTGTCGGTAACGAACTGATGTTCTACCCCAGGGAGGTTCTGGCAAAAATCCGCGGTATCCAGAGGCATGGCACGGATGTGGAGGTCATCGAGGCCGGACACCGGACAGCCATCAACCTGCAGGGAATTGAAAAAGAGGAAATTAACCGGGGCGACATGGCAGCAACACCGGGCTCCATGACCCCGTCCATCCGGCTGGATTGCCGGCTGCATTACCTTAAGAGCAATGAAAAGGAACTGACCAACAGGACCAGGGTCCGGGTCCACGTCGGCACCAGGGAAGTCCTTGGCCGGGTGATCCTGATGGAGACCGATGGTATCGGGCCGGGAAGCGATGCCAATGTCCAGCTTCTTCTCCAGGAACCGGTCGCGGTCTGGCCCGGCGACAGGTATGTCATCCGCAGTTATTCACCCATACGCACCATTGGCGGCGGCATTGTCTACAACAATGCGCCCCGCAAGCGGAAACGGACCGTTGCCAGAGACCGGGAACGAAACAGGGAAATTTTCACCCTCTACCGCAAGGGAAGCGCGGAAGAGAAGATGTTGCTTTTCCTTGAAGAGAGTGGATTTGCAGGCATCAGCGAAGATGAGCTTGCCACCCGGCTCGGAGTTTTTGGCAAAAAGCTGAAAAAACTTCTGCAGCAACCCATATCAACCGGCAGAATCGTGGTGGTTGAATCGGACAGCAGGCGTCTGGTCGCCGCCTCTGTTCTCAAACGGCTGACTACGACCATGCTGCAGCATCTCTCCGACTATCACCGGAACAATCCCCTGAAATCAGGTCTTGCCAGAGAGGAACTGCGCTCCCGGCTCAGGCCGCAGGTAGATCCGAAGCTCTTTAATTACGCGCTTAATTTTTTAACAAAAAAAGGAAAAATTATCCGGGAAGAGGCCGAGGTGCGC
>JALVAI010000261.1 GCA_027011235.1 Desulfobulbaceae bacterium | reverse complement strand
AGGTTACTATCTCCGACTTCACCATAGCCCTGTTTGAGCTGGCGGAAGCGGAAGGCAAGGCCCTGCGGCAATCCATCCGGCTTTTCCTTACCGAGGAGCGGCTGGCCTTTGAAAAAACAGCCTTCAACAGCGGGTTGAGTATTGCCCTGGTCGGAGCGGCACTACTCAGCCTGCTGATCGCCCTTGGTTTTCTGAGTTGGGGTCTGTACGGGCTCTGCGCTACCTATATTTCTCCACTGGCAGCGCCTTTTATTCCCGGCGTTCTCTGGCTGGTGATCAGCCTGCTCCTTTTATGGGCGGCAGGCAGGAGAAGAAAAATTGAATCCTGAACAGGCGCGCGCCAATCTGAAAAAGCTGCTCCAGGGAAAGGCAATCAACCATGCACCGACCCTTGCCGAGGCAAAGGAGAGACTGCGGGCAACCGACCCGGGCATTGATATCAGCCGTCCGCTCAGACAGCTCAACCGGGGCCATGGCAAAGAGGCCCTGGTCGATCTTGCCTTCGAAGCTGCGACCACCATTTCCCTTCCCTATCTCCGCCCCCTGTTCACAGCGGCAATTGTCCAACTCTGTGAACGTGGAACGGGTAAGGGCAGGCGGGGGAAAAAAGGGTTGAATTTCAAGGGGAGTAAGGGTGCCTGAATAGCGGCCCGGTACCGAGATAAACCAGCATGGCTTAACGGCGCAGCAAAGCATGAAAATTAACAGGTTGCGTCTAAGGCGGGTTTTACCCGCAACCGGGGTCCGTAGGAGCGGCTTCAGCCGCGAAATTTTCATGGTTGTCCTGGTAATTGGGTGAGCTATTCGCGGATAAATCCGCTCCTACAGCACATGCAATAACACGCGTAATCTCATTTTCGGATAAAAAGTCAGGGCTTCAGGTTGCGAAAGTGTATAATTGAATTATATGTAGTTATATGGCGATATGGGAATAACAAATCACAAATAAATATTTAACAAGAGGTTCAGATCGTGAAGCAAAAACGAAAAATCATCCTGGTCCTGCTGCTGGTTCTCCTTGCTGCTGGAGGATTGTATTATCGAAAGACGGTCAGCCACCGGCAACCGGAAGGACAGTTGCAGTTATACGGCAATGTGGATATTCGTCAGGTGGCAGTCGCCTTTTATGATACCGGCCGTATCAAGGATATACTGGTACACGAAGGTGACCGGGTCAAGACGGGTCAGCTGCTGGCCGAGCTCGATCCGGTCCGTCTGCAGGCCGATCTGAAACGAAAAGAGGCCGAGCTTGCCCTGCAGCAGCAGATCGTGGCCAAACTGGAACATGGCTCCCGACCGGAAGAAATTCAAGAGGCCAAGGCCAAGGTCAAATCGTTGCAGGCCCAGGTCAATGATGCCCGGGTCACCTATGAACGGCTGCAACGCATGTATGTCAAAAAAAGTGTTGCCCGCCAGCAGGTAGACGACGCCCAGGCAAAATATCTCGCCCTGCAGCACCAACTGCAGGCTGCACAACAGGAGCTCGCCCTGGCCATAAAGGGACCACGGGTCGAGGATATCGCCGCTGCCAGGGCAAAGCTGCACGCCGAAGAGGCCGCGGTTGCCCTGGCCCGGAAAAAACTTGAGGACAGCAAGGTCTATGCCGCCACCGACGGCGTCATCCAGGACCGGATCATGGAACCGGGCGACATGACCTTTCCCAATGCGCCGGTATTGACCCTGGCCCGCACCAATCCGGTCTGGGTCCGCGCCTATGTTCCCGAGCCCGATCTCGGCAAAATCTGGCAGGGCATGAAGGCCACGATCAGCACCGACTCCTTTCCCGGCAAAAAGTACAGGGGCTGGGTAGGTTATATCTCGCCAACGGCGGAATTTACGCCTAAGAATGTAGAATCTCCTGAACTGCGTACCCGCCTGGTCTATCAGGTCCGGGTCTATGCCTGCGACTCCCAGGGTGAGCTGCGTCTGGGCATGCCGGCGACCGTGACCTTTGATCTGCACCAGTCGCAAAAAGACGCCGGGAGTATGCAAGATGTCTGCGGCAAATGAGAGACAACCCGTACCGCCGGAGAAAAGGGATGAAACCATCCTGGCGGTGACCAACGTCAGCAAGCGGTTTCAGGTCGGCAAACGGACCATTCACGCCCTGTCCGAGGTTTCCTTTCAGGCAAGGGCCGGTATCGTCACCGGCCTGATCGGCCCGGATGGCGCCGGCAAAACGACCCTGATGCGCCTTGCCTGCGGCCTGCTTGTTCCTGATTCCGGCTCCATTACCGTGCTTGGCATGAACGCCACCAAAGATGCCC
>JALVAI010000260.1 GCA_027011235.1 Desulfobulbaceae bacterium | reverse complement strand
CGATGATCCACTCGGGGCCCTTTCTGCCTGCAAACCCGCGCCCGGCTGGAAACAGGGCTTTACCCGCCTGCTTGAGCTGCTCACCCGCCTGCAGGCCCGGGGCCTGACGCCGGGCGCCCAGTTTGACCTGGTCCTTGAGTATTACACTCCGATCTTTGAAAAGATCTATGCCGATGATTATCCAAAACGAAAAAAAGAACTTGACCAGCTCAGGGCCCTGATCGGCGGTTATGGCGACCTGCGGTCCTTTGTCGATGACACGGCCCTTGATCCTCCGGAAACAGGGGCAAACGAGCCGGAATCATCCGCTGCAGGAGAAAAAATCATCCTCTCCACCATCCATTCGGCCAAGGGACTGGAATGGGACCTGGTTTTTGTCATCGGCCTTGCCGAAGGACGCTTTCCCCACCAGAACGCCACACCAGGCGAGCAATGGGAAGAGGAGCGGAGATTGCTCTATGTAGCAGCCACCCGGGCCAGAAGACACCTCTTTCTCACCTACCCCCGGCAAATTATGACCCCGGACCGCAAGATGCGCCCTACCGTCATGTCACCCTTTCTGCGGGAGATCAATCCCGGCCTCTATTACCAGCGGGAACAGGGACCCACGGTCGGAGATTTCACCAGCGCCGGCCATGACCTGGGCCTGCCCGATCCGGTTCGTACCCGAAAAAAAACCATCTCCGCCCGTATTGAATATTTGCCGGGCATGTCGGTGCTGCACCCGTTGTTTGGCCCCGGCAAGGTGAAAAGCGTTCCCGGCCCCAGGCGGGTGGAAATCTCCTTTGACCGCCATGGCGACAAGATTCTTCATCTCGATTACGCCAAACTGGAAATTATATGACTATCGCGGATTTTGCCTGCAACTCAAGCCTGTAGGGGCGACTTCAGTCGCCTTGGGGAAGGTATTCCAGATAAAATGACACCTTTCTCAGGCGAATAAATTCGCCCCTACAAGCATGTGCAATATTTTGTCGCACATGCAAGACAAACAGATAACGTACTGATATAATAATCTTTTAATCCTGAAAAATTCTTGCTTTTTATGACAGGAACTCAGGAGCAAGGCACTGACCGAATGGACATGAACTACCAACAGGCCTGGACCTTTCTCAATGATCTGCAGTTTTTCAAGATCAAGCTGGGCCTTGATGCCATGACCACCTTTCTCGGCCGGGTGGGCAATCCCCATCGCCGCCTTTCCTGTGTCCATATCGGCGGCACCAACGGCAAGGGTTCGGTTGCCTCGACCCTGCTCTCCATCCTGACCGCTGCCGGCTACCGGGTCGGCCTGTACACCTCACCCCATCTAAGTAATGTGCGGGAGCGTTTCCGAATCGGGAACGATTTTATCTCCGAGGAAGATTTTGCCCGCCTGGCAACAGAAATACACAGAGTCCTGAACGGTGAACAGATCACCTATTTCGAATGTACAACCACCTTGGCCATGCTCTGGTTTGCTAAACAACAGGTCGATCTTGCCCTTCTCGAAGTGGGCATGGGCGGCAGGCTCGATGCCACCAATGTCATTGTGCCCCTGGTTTCGGTAATCACCAATGTTTCCATGGACCATGAACAGTACCTCGGCGATACCATTGCCGATATCGCCGGGGAAAAAGCCGGCATCATCAAGCCGGGCGTGCCTGTGGTTTCCGGGGTCGATGACGACATCGCAACCAGGGTGGTTGCAGAGACCTGCCGCAGGCTTGGAGCGCCTCTCTATCTGTCGGGCCGCGACTTCAGGGTCTGCAGGGAAAGTAAGCAGCCGCTGGCGGAAAGGGCAGCAGCAGAGACCTGGCGCTGGTCGGGCTGGAACGGCCGCCAATACCACCACCTGCCCCTTGCCATGAAGGGCGGCTACCAGATGACAAACGCCGGCCTGGCCCTGGCCGTCATCGAGCTGCTCAAAGCCGGAGGGTATCAGGTTAATCAACAGCAGGTGAGAGCCGGTCTGGCTACAGTGTCCTGGCCCGGCCGGCTGGAAGAATTCTCCCTTGCCCCGTACCAGGCGCCGTGGTTGCCGGAGCTGACGGCAAAGACCCGCTTTCTCCTTGACGGGGCCCATAATCCGGCCGGTGTCAAGGCATTGGCAGGGGCGCTTGCCCGGGAATTTCACTACCAAAAACTCTTCCTCATCTGGGGAGCCATGGCGGACAAGGACATTGGCCAAACCCTGGCCGCCATAGCCCCGCTTGCCGATCACATCATCTTTACCCGCCCGGAGTCCGAGCGCTCGGCCATGCCGAAAGAATTGCTGGCCCTTCTCC
>JALVAI010000259.1 GCA_027011235.1 Desulfobulbaceae bacterium | reverse complement strand
GACCCTGCACCACCGACTCAAGGGGTTGTCCCGTGAAATTTATCTTGCCTGCGAACAGCCGACTCCAAAAAAAACGTTGCTGCAACAGTTCAAGACGGTTAAAGAAGCGCAGTTGACCGCATTTATCAATGACCTGTGCGCAAAACATCTCATGTACGCCAACGCCACCCATTGCCTGGCCCTGGCAGTCAACCCGGCAAACAATGGGTAAGTGATCAGAGGCACCGCACGGAGTCTCGCAGGCTCGCTTACCTCTTCGCACGGTCGCGACGGCCCGCATAGACGGTCTATAGCGGGCCGTCGCGCCTGCACGAATCTACGGCACCCCTGATCACTTACAGGTTTAAGCGAGATGAAAACAAATAATTACAAATCCTGTGACCAGTTACAACAATGGTATTGCCGCCGGTAAAAAAGAATGAAAATCGCCATCCTCTCCGACAGTCACGACCACATCCCCAACCTGGCCAGGGCCGTTGCCCATGCCAACAGGGCCGGAGCAAAGTTGCTCATCCACTGCGGCGACCTGATCTCTCCGTTCATGCTCGCCTACCTGAACAGGTTTGATGGTGATATTCACCTGATTTACGGCAACAATGTCGGTGACCAACACCTGATCTCCTCCCGGTGCGGGACAGTATTTAAGCGCATCAGCCACCACGGCATTGCCATGGATATCAAAGCAGGCGGCCTGCGCATAGGGTGTCATCATTATCCGGAAATCGCATTCGGCCTTGCAGCCAGCGGCCGGTATGATATGGTCTGCTGTGGCCATAACCATGAAAGCTCCGGCCGGATGGTCGGTGACTGTCTGCTGCTCAACCCGGGAGATCTCCTTGGCAAAGACGAGTTGCCCGGCTTTATCCTTGTCGAGACATCGGATTTGAGCTGGGAGCGGATAGTTGTCGGCAAACGGCTTGTCATTGATGAGGACTCCCTGTGACGGGCAACGAAAACCACGAAATTAACTTACACATTGACCAAAAAACCATGACTGCAGAATCCTTTGAAGACCTGTTCCAGAAAAAATCCATCTCCCGTCAACAGTTGCAGCCAGGTGACCGCATAGAGGCGGTGGTTGCCGGCTTAAGCGGGGAAAATATCTTTCTTGACATTGGCGGCAAGAGCGAAGGCATCATCAAGGCGTCGGAATTTCAGGATGATGAAGGCAACTGCACGGTAAAAGCGGGGGACAGGGTCAAGGCCTTTTTCGTTGCCCAGCGTGGCGGTGAGATGATCTTTACCACTCGGCTCGGCTCGGGCCGGGCTTCGTTGCAGGAGATTGAAGACGCCTTTCATGCCGGCATCCCGGTGGAAGGAAAGGTAGCCCGGGAGATAAAAGGCGGCTTTGAAATTCAGGTCGCCGGAGTGCGCGCCTTTTGCCCTTACTCGCAGATGGATATTCGCCGGATCGAGGATCCCGATGAATATATTGGCCGCACCATGTCATTCAAGGTGACGGAATTCAGCAATAACGGCCGCAATATCATTCTCTCCTCCCGGGCCGTTCTTGAAGAGCAACGGCAGGAACAGCGGCAGGAATTGCAACAGACATTGGAGGAAGGGATGCGGGTCACCGGCACGGTGACCTCAATTCGTGACTTTGGCGCCTTTGTTGATATCGGCGGTATCGATGGCCTGATTCCGATCTCGGAGCTGGCCTGGGGACAGACCGAAAAGGTTGAAGACATCCTCAGCCGGGGCCAGCAGGTAGAGGTGGCCATTAAAAAACTGGACTGGGACAATGAGCGTATCTCGCTGAGCCTGCGCGAAACCACGGAAGATCCATGGACGGGCGTCTTTGAGAAATATCCTCCCGGTTCCATCCACCAGGCCACAGTCTCCCGCCTGGCCGCCTTTGGCGCCTTTATTACCCTGGAGCCGGGCGTGGACGGGTTGCTCCACATCTCAAAACTGGGCTCAGGCCGCCGTATCAATCATCCCCGCGAGGTCCTGGAAGTCGGGCAGCCGATAACCGTGAAAATCGACTCCGTGGATCCGGAACAACGGCGGATTTCCCTGCTGCCCGAGGATTACACGGAAGAAGACAAAGAGGACAACAACTATACTCCGCCACCGGCCAGCCAGACGCCCAGATCCATGGGCACCCTCGGCGATCTGCTGCAGGCGCAGATGAAGGGGAAAAAACAGAAATAACGAAAAAACAACTTACGACCGAGTGCGGTTACTCCAGTATTCCGGTTTCCGGTGCTCATGGGCGATAGCAGCGATGATTATTTTATCCCCTCGAATAAAGTAGGCAACATAATAAGGGAATACCGGACAATTGACCCGGCGGTATCCTCTACTTCGCTCTCTCCATAATAACGGATTGGCCACAATACTATTTATAACACTCGCAACTTCGTTTCGAAGGCGTCTTCCTAATCCAGCTTTTTTGGATTCATACTATAACACCGCTGCAAAGAGTTCCGCCTCGGCCTCCTCAAGAAACTTGACGGTCATGTTGTTAAATGATCATCAAGATCTTTGAAAACTTCACTAACAGTGGGTGAATGGGATTCTCCCCGGTCATATCGCTGGATTCGATTGCGGATTTCCATGTGCCAGGCACGCATAACATCGTCGGATGGGCGGGGTTCCCCAACTGTGAGCAACCTGTAAACCAAGGTGAAACGCTGATCCTCGGGTAGCTCAATAGCCTCTTGTAATATTTCGTTGATAGAACTCATAAAAACAATATAGCAATTATATTCAGCTTTGTCATTCCCACCTTCAGGATGCATCCTTCAGACCAAGGGCGCAGGCACTGTAGAAATTGAGGTTGTAGCTGCAAGGTTATACAATTTATGGCGCAAGAATTTTGTGAAATACTGCGGGACAAATAATCACCTGTCCGGGGGCCGGTTACGCTCACGCACCATTTCAAACATGATGATCGCTGCGGCCACGGCAACGTTTAACGAATCAAAATCAGACTGCATGGGGATGGTGACCAGGTGATCACAGTGATGTTGCACCAGCGGCCTGATCCCCTTGCCCTCGCTGCCAACAACCAGGGCGACCTTGCCGGAAAAATCCGTCTCGTAGATGGAGGCGCCATCGTCTGATGCCACGGCCCCATACATCCAGAAACCTTGTTTTTTAAGTGAGTTCATCGCTTCCACCAGATTGGCCACCCGGCAGAGCTGGAGGTGGGAAACAGCTCCGGCCGATATCCGGGCCACTGTTCCGGAGACCGGGGCGCTGCGCTGACGGGGAAAGATCACATGCCGGAAACCGGCAGCCAGGGCCGAGCGCAGGATGGAACCAAAATTTCCCGGGTCCTGGACAGAGTCGAGGATCAGCAACCTTGAAATCTCCTCCGACCCGTCACCAAGCTGCCGGAGCAAGCGGTCAAAGGGGAGAAAAACAACGCTGCTTTTTCGACCGACCACGCCCTGGTGACGACAACCGGCAGGCACCCTTAGACGGTCGGGCGGCATAAACCGCACCCGCAGACCCTGTTCCCTTGCCCGGTCAATAATTTCCTGGATCCTGGGGCCGCCCTTGCCCTTCTGGATGACAAGCTCGCCAAGGCTCCTGGTTTCCAAGGCCTCCCGCACAGCATTGACACCCCATATCAGATCATCGGCGTCCTTTTCCTCTTTTCCCCTGCCGCCACCCCCTTTGGCAGGTTTTCCCTTGCGCGAACCCTTTGCTCTCACGATAGACTTCCGGGGTCGTCAAAGAGGGGCGCAACCGGTTTTCCGGCACGATTTCTTCTTCTCCGCAATCGCTCGCCGATCAACACGCAGCAAAGACTGTCGGTGGCCTCGTCAAGGTCATCATTGACAATCAAGTAATCATACCCGGCAGCAGCCTGCATTTCCCTTTGCGCGCCGGCCAACCGCAGGGCTATGGTTTCCTCATCTTCGGTGCCGCGTCCGCGCAACCGGCGGCCAAGCTCATCAAGGGATGGTGGAGCGATAAAAATCGTTACCGGATTCGCGGCCGCCCTTACCTGGGCCGCCCCCTGGACATCAATATCCAGGATCACATCAAGCCCGGCCGCCTGGCGTCGTTCGACCTCGGCCCTGCTTGTCCCGTAAAGATTGCCGTGCACCTCGGCCCACTCCAGGAAACCGGAGGGCTGCCGATCACGAATGGCCAGAAATTCTTCCCTGCTGACAAAGAAATAATCACGACCATCCTCCTCACCCCTTCTCGGGGCTCGGGTGGTGTGGGAAACGGAAAAGACCAGACCCGGCAGCTCGGACATTACTCTTTTGAGCAAGGTGGTCTTGCCACAGCCCGAGGGTGCCGACAGCACAAACAGTATCCCCTCAGCCATTGTTCTCTCCTGTCCGTAAAAGCAGGGATGCGGGATTACGCTGTTCCTCTTCCATTTGCGCAAGTCTCTGGGAAATGGTTTCCGGCTGTACCGATGACAGAACCAGATGCCCTGAATCAAGAAGAATAATGGCCCGGGTGCGCCGTCCTTCGGTCACATCGATCAGTTTCTTTTCCCGGCGGGCCTCGTCTTTAAGTTTCCTGATCGGTGAGGAACCGGGATTGACAACGGCCAGGATACGGTTCACCTTGACCGCATTGCCGAAACCAACATTGATAAGCCTGGTTTCCATAACTGGCAGCCTATTTTCCAGCCGCCGCAGACGAGACCGCCGACAGGATACCGGTGATTTTTTGAATGACCTTTGCCCCACAGTCGCCAAGACCATGCCGTGCTGCCAGATAGGCGGGATCATTATACACAATCCAGGTTTTGCCCTGTGCATCCTCGTAGATCAACATCTTTTGCGGCAGATCAATGGCAATGGTCTGTTTGCACTGCATAAGCGGGGTACCGGCCTTGGGGTTGCCAAAGATAAATATTTCCGTGGGCCGAAGTTTCTTTCCCACCGAAACCGCCCCCTTCTGATGATCGATGCGGGCAAAAATATGCAGACCCTTTGCCTGCAATACCTTTTCAAGGTGCCGGGCGGTAGTGGCAACGCTATTTTTGCTTTGTAGACGAACAAGGCCATCATCCGCAAGGGCGTAAGAGACTGTCAGCATACAACTCATCAGCACTGCGACAAATACTTTCATGATTCATCCTCCTGAAAAGGTTTTTTTTGATGGATGTAAAAAAAAGATCCATCATAGACCCGTTCGTTACGAGCTATTCGATGTTCTGGACCTGTTCCCGGAGTTTTTCTATTTCATTTTTCATCTCCACTCCGAGATGGGCAATGGCGGCATTACTGATCTTGGAGGCCAGGGTATTTACCTCCCGCAAAAATTCCTGGAGCAAAAAATCCAATCTCCTACCAACAGGTTCATCTTTGTCCAAAAAGTCTGCAAACTGGTCCATATGACTGTGCAGACGGACAATTTCCTCGGTCACGTCCGCCTTGTCCGCCATAAATGCCGCCTCCTGGGCCAGCCGGACAGGATCGAGGTCAACCTCGTCCAGCAGCTTTTCAATCCGTACCTTTAATTCCCGGCGGCGGCCCTGGACAATATCCGGAACACTCTTTTCTATGGTTTCCACCAAACCTGCAAAAACCTGCAGACGCTTGAGCAGATCCTGTTTCAGGCTCTGGCCTTCCTGTTCCCGCATCCGGTCACAGGCATCGAGCGCCCGGGCAAGCGCTGGTTCAAGTCCGATCCATTCCCTTTCCAGATCAAGTCCTTCCTCCTGCTGGCTTATCAGTTCACGCAGCCCGAGCATATCCCCAATGGAGATATCCCCGGCAAGATCCAGGCTGGTTTTGATCTCCAGCAGACAGCGGTGATACCTGCGGGCAAGGTCCATATTGACCTGGAGCCGGACATCCGCCGACACATCACCCCGGACAACGATATTTGCCTCCACCCGGCCCCGGTCAAAACGGGTGGCGATCATCTTCTTCACCCTCTCTTCCAGGCCGCTGACACTGCGGGGCAGGACAATGCGCTGATCAAGGAAACGATGATTGACCGTCTTGATTTCCACCGTCCAGGTCCGTTCATCGTGGGAGGCCTCACCCCGTCCAAACCCCGTCATACTCCGTGGCCGCATATGATAACTCCAAAAAATAATCTACCCCGTAGCAGGTGAACGGGGCAGGAAAAATGTTGTCCGCTCGTGGAGAACTGATCAGCTGTCCCGGGCCGCCAGAGCGGTCTGCAGTTCCCGGCTGTCGACACAGGCCGTTCCCACCTTGCCGACAACAATGCCGGCGGCATAATTGGCCAGCATGGCGGCATCCCTGGTTGAACAACCGGCGGCAAGGCCAAGGGCAAGGGTGGCCGCCACCGTATCACCGGCCCCGGTGACATCATAGACCTCCTTGGCCGTGGTCGGAATGGTCACCAGGGTTTCATCTTCCTGCCAGAGCGCCATACCGGCCTCACCCCGGGTAATGAGCACGGAAGCGCAGTCGATCTGTTCACGAATCTGCCTTGCGGCGGCGGTAAGACTGTGCGTATCGGTAATGGCCATATCGCTTATTATTTCCGCCTCATGATGATTGGGAGTGATAATGGTCGCACCCACAAAGCGATGGACATTCGATGGTTTGGGATCGACAATCAATGGCAACGGTCGTCCCTGTTGCCGCCGCATGTCCGCCATCAGGGAATGCAGCCGGATCATAAGGTCCTCGTTTATCATGCCCTTGGCGTAATCGGAGACAATAACCGCGTCAAAATCGGCAAGGTGCTGTTCAAGATAGTTTAACAGATTCCGCAGGGTCTGCCGGGAGGGGACACCGGTTTCCTCCCGGTCGAAACGCACCACCTGCTGCCCCTGGGCAACGATTCTGGTCTTGACCGTGGTCGGACGGTCGGTGGCAACAAGACCGTCAACAGGTGCGGGCAGCTCTTCCATGAGCCGGACAAGCTCCCGGCCCATGGTGTCGGTACCGATCATACCGCAGAGAGAGCCTCTGCCGCCAAGGGAGACGATATTGCGCAGGACATTGGCGCTGCCACCGAGCAGCAACTCTTCCCTGTCCACATTGACAACCGGGACCGGGGCCTCCGGAGAAATTCTGGACACAGAACCCCAGATAAAATGATCAACAATGACATCGCCGATCACCAGAATGTTTACATCCTGGAAATTAGGCGGAATCCGCAGCAAATGATTACTGTTCATGGGTATCCAACTCAATCAGCCGGTCGGCCAGCCGCTCCGCCGCAAAAACCAGGGACTCGAGATCAAGAAAATCCATCACCTCCTGATCAAATAAGACCTTGACCCTGGCCTCAAAGCCATCTTCCGGGTCCTCATCCCAAAAGAGCAGATAAATGGGCACATGGGGAAGCACCGGGACAATCATCCCCACATCAGCGCTCTGTTCAGCCGGACCGGAAACCCCACCCACCTGCCGACACAGATCAGCCAGCGCCGCCGGTCGACCGCAAAAAAGGTCGCCGAGGCGCTGCTCGCAATAGGTGGCCAGGGTCCTGACCTTGGAAATGGAATTGGGCAGGCTTTCCATGCCGACCCAGTTGCCCCCGGGGGGATCGCCGCCGCCAAAGGCAACATAGTTATAGAGAAGAATCTGGTCCCTGGGATCAACCAGCCCCTGGCCATCGACCTGAAGATGGGTGCGGTCAAGCAGCACCGGTCGGCCAAGATAAGAAAAACAAAGTTCATCCGGGCGGTCCTGTGTCCATTGGGCCCCGAGCCGGTGGGCAAGCCGGGAAAAATCCAGGGCCTGCACCTTGGATTTGAGATGGGCGACCAGGGCCATGTCCCGCTCTTCCTGGCCACGGTCAACCGCCTGCAAGCCCTTACCGCCCCTGTCCCGATCCAGTTCAGGCGGCAGTTTGTCCAAATCAATAAAAGGGCAGCCCGAGGCTGCTGTACCTCCCTTGGTTACGGCAACCGCAAAGGCCAGGCAGGTGGGATGACCGCAGCGACCGCAATTGGATTTCGGCGTCAGGGCGACAAACTCAAGAGGATTCACAACCAAAGACTTTCTAAAAACGAAAAAACTTGATGAACTCGTAAAGAGTCAAAATCTTTTTCAAAGATGGCTAAGTAAAAACACAGAGATACAGGTAAGCGGAGCGAAGCGTAGACTCCGAGGAGTAGTGTTCCAAGGGCTTGTCTCAACAATACAGGTAGTATGTTGAG
>JALVAI010000258.1 GCA_027011235.1 Desulfobulbaceae bacterium | reverse complement strand
CTGGTTATCGGCGGCAAGGATGTCCGCGGCTTCGGCCATAAAGTGAACGCCGCAAAAGACAAGAAATTCCCGGTCCTGGATGGCGGCGGCCTCCCGGGAGAGTTTTAAGGAATCGCCCTTTAAGTCTGCAAACCGGTAGACGCTGTCGCGCTGATAATGATGGCCGAGGATAAGCAGCCTGTCGGCCAGCTCTTCTTTCCGTGCCTGTATCCGCGCAAGAATCTCGTCTTCTGCACATCCAAGATACTGTCTGCCGATATCAATCTGCCGCATTCCTGACATATATGTACTCCTTGTTCGTTTATCCGGCATCATAACACCGGCAACCAGGAAAATAGTAAATAACCGGAGTTCAATTAACAGTTTTTTTGCTGTGCCCACAATAAAAAAACCTGCCCGGCCGGGCAGGTTTTTTTATTTTTTTATTTTTTTTATCAGGCCGGAACTGACCTTTACGCGGAAGCTGTCTTCACCCAGGCGGCCTGCGGCCCCTTGTCGCCGTCTTCCAGCATAAAAAGAACCTCGTCACCCTCGTCCAGGTCATCCATGGCAACATCTCGTAACGAGGACTCGTGAAAAAACACCTCCTGCTCGTCTGGAGTAAGGATAAAACCGTAGGATTCTTCCGGAAAAAGACGACGAATTTTGCCGCTCGCCTTTAAACCGGGCAGGCCGCTGGCTGCCTTTACCCCTTTATGGTTATTGCGCTTTTTACGGACTATTTCTTTAAGCTGGAGTCCCAGAACATCAAAGGCCTCCACCAGCAGCGGGTGGACCTTTTCACCCCAGCGTTTTACAACAACGGTATCATTGGGCACAGTGGCGACCAGACGCACCTCATAGCCACCCTCTTTATATCCGGGAGTGGCCTCAATGGTTACGCGCAGATGAAGGACAAAATTTGCATAATGCCGGATGAGCTTGTCCCGCTCCTCCTCGATTTTTTCCTGCCAGCCCTTCCGCATGTCCACATTTCTGGCCTCAACTTTCAGTTCCATATTGATCCTCCACGATTATAATCGTCAGCGACCCCATGTCACTGCCTGAAAAAGAGCAAGGCATCCTCCATTTTCCCTCCAGAAAATTTTCCCGTCGGAAAAGCGTAATTATCCTGTTCTTGCAACACAACACCGAAATGAATATAAAGAAAACTACATGAAGGGATATAACGGGAAGAATGCTTCTTGATCATACCTTTACTATAGGCACGGCCCATAACAGAAATCAAGGGGCAAATGAATTTTTCCCTGCTACCGTCGACAAGTCCGCATCTCAACAGACACGCAGCCATGAATAAACAGCCAGCCAGAAAGCAACAAACAACCAGCACCGGTATCCTGCTGCTTAACCTGGGCGGCCCGGAAACATTGAAAGATGTTGAGCCCTTTCTCTACAATCTCTTTTCCGATCGCCAGATAATCAGGCTTGGCCCCTTTTTCCTGCAAAAGTTCATCGCCCGCCGCATTGCCCGCAAAAGGGCGCCGCAAAGCCGGGCCAATTACGCAAAAATCGGCGGTGGCTCGCCGATTCTTGCCATCACCAAAAAACAGGCCCAAGCTTTGACCAGGGCGCTGGCTGATTACGGAGATTACATGGTCCTGCCCTGCATGCGCTACTGGCCGCCCTTTGCCGGCGAGTGCATTGACCGGCTGCTGGCCGCAGGGGTCAGCCGGCTCATTGCCCTGCCCCTCTATCCCCATTATTCCGTGGCCACCACCGGCTCTTCCCTGGTTGACCTGGAAAAAGCCATTGCCAAAAAAGCACCCCCGCCATCCCTGACAATCATCAAATCATGGCCCACCCAACCCGGCTATATCGAGGCCCTCTGCAAAAGAATTACCGAGGGCATGGCCCGGTCAGCCGACAAACAGACAGAACTGGTCTACAGCGCCCACAGCCTGCCCCGGCAATTCATCGACGACGGTGATCCTTACGTCGATGAACTCAAACAGACTATCAGCGCCATTGAAACAAAAACCGGCATCCGTGGCCATCTCTGCTTTCAAAGCAGAAGCGGACCGGTCCGGTGGCTGGAACCTTCCACCCCGGACATGCTGCGGCTCCTTGCCGGCAGGGGAGTACGAAAAATCCTCATGGTACCACTTTCCTTTGTCTCCGATCACGTGGAAACCCTGTATGAAATCGATATCCTCTATCGCCGGATGGCCCGGGACCTGGGCATGGAACTGCGCTCCACCCCCGGCCTCAACGACGACCCGCTCTTTATTCAGGGCCTGGCGGACCTCATCCTGGAGCAGGAAAAGGAACAGGC
>JALVAI010000257.1 GCA_027011235.1 Desulfobulbaceae bacterium | reverse complement strand
AGAGCGATGTGCATGATACAATATGAAATTGTTTGACATATCGCTCTCCTGTGGATCGATTTTTATAAGCATTGTTGCCTGTTCTGCAAATAATCTTACGAGGGATGGTAGTGTCATGAATTGTTTGAATCGATATATTGTATCCGACTTGGTGTTGTGCCCCGTTATTCTCTTTTTATCAGTCAGTTTTGCTTGTGGAGCTTCTGAGTCGTCCAGTGCTGAGCAACAATGTGAAATGGGTGTTGTGTATTCCGTCTCTAAAAGCAAGATTGTAATTGATGATAGACTTTTTGAGCTTGATGGAGCAACTCAATCAAAAAACGGATATGTTAAAGGTATAGGTATTACTGGTTTGAAAGCAGGAGACCAAGTAGAATACTGTATAGCAATAAAAAATGGGCAGTTAACGCAAGTGACGCGGATCGGAAAAAGTGAACAGAAGCAGTCTGTCAGACATAGGGAAAGGATAGTGAAACCGGTGCACCCGAGTAACACTATCCATCTTGAAAATGGTGTATGGAAAAATTGATTCCCTATAAAATTTCGAGCTTTGTTTCTCTGTTTTAGGGTAATCCTATGATGGCGTCGTAAAAACTTTGATCTACTGTGTCGTGTGTTACTGGACGATTTACAACATGCTACCGATATAGTTGAGACCGGATTCGATACATTATTGTTATCTTGTTTCTTTGCATCGTTGATAATTATCCGGATTTTTTCGTGAGTTCATCAAATTTGAACATTTCATTCTGTTCTTTCGATAAGTATTTTTCCCTTGACATACCTCCCCTTGAGTCTTTATATATTGTCGTTTACTGAATGCTGGTTCAGTGGTGTTCCTGCGTTTTATTGGCAGGAATCATTGGCCGGTTTTTTTGTTGGTGGTTATTTCGTTTTTGTGACGAGAATTTAACAAGAGAGGATTATTATGTCAAAGTTGGTAGCGCCCCATGGTGGAAAAGGTCTTGTCTGCGCTCTGCTTCACGGCAGCGAGCGTGAGGCGGAGAAAGAAAGAGCAAAAGGTCTGAAAAAAGTTCAGGTCAGTGCCCGTGCCAAGGGCGATCTGATTATGATGGGCATTGGCGGTTTTTCTCCGCTTGAAGGTTTCATGACCAAGGATGACTGGAAAGGCGTTTGTGAGAATTTCCAGATGGCGGACGGCACCTTTTGGCCTGTACCGATCACCCTGGATATTTCCAAGGAAGATGCCAATGAAATCAGCCAGGGCGATGAAATTGCCCTGGAAGCTGATGGCGAGATCATGGCTACCATGAAGGTCACCGAGAAGTACGAGATGACCGAAGCCGACAAGAAGTGGGAGTGTGAGAAGGTATTCAAGGGTGAGGGTGAAGACTCTGCCGATGACAAATTCTGGGAAATTGCTTTGGAAGATCATCCTGGTGTCCAGATGGTCATGGCCCAGAAAGAGTACAACATTGCCGGTCCGGTCAAGGTTCTTTCCGAGGGTGAGTATCCTGAAGAGTATCCGGGCATCTACCTGACTCCTGCCGAAACCCGTGCCATGTTTGAGGAACGCGGCTGGTCCAAGGTTGCCGCCCTGCAGCTCCGTAACCCCATGCATCGTTCCCATGAATTTCTTGCCAAGATTGCCATCGAGGTTTGTGACGGCTGTCTGATCCATTCTCTGATCGGTAACCTGAAACCAGGTGATATTCCGGCCAACGTTCGCGTTAAGGCCATCCAGATCCTGATTGACAACTATTTTGTTAAAGATAACGTCATTAATTCCGGTTATCCTCTCGACATGCGTTATGCCGGTCCCCGTGAAGGCCTGCTGCATGCCACCTTCCGTCAGAACTACGGTGTTAACCGTATGCTGATCGGTCGTGACCATGCCGGTGTTGGTGATTTTTATGGTCTGTTCGAGGCACAGGAAATTTTTGATCGCATTCCCAAAACCGGCGATCCCGGCAAGGACCTGCAGTGTCAGCCAATGAAGATCGACTGGACCTTCTACTGCCACAAATGTGATGGTATGGCCTCCATGCGTACATGCCCGCATGGCAAAGAAGATCGTGTTATCCTGTCTGGTACCAAGCTGCGTAAGGCCCTTTCTGAAGGCGCTGAAATCGTTGATCACTTTGGACGTGATGAAGTCCTTGATCTGCTTAAGGAGTACTATGCCGGTCTGACCGAGAAGGTTGAGGTCAAAATGCAGAAAGCTGCTTCCGGTGAAGATATGAAGTAAGCTGTTTCAACATAATTCGTGTTGAGAAAAGGAGGCTCCTTATGGTGCCTCCTTTTTTTTTTATCCTC
>JALVAI010000256.1 GCA_027011235.1 Desulfobulbaceae bacterium | reverse complement strand
GGACCCGGCTGCCGGCAAGTTTGATCCTGTCGGCCAGGGCCAGGTTGGAACCGAGCCAGTCGGTATTAAACCCGCGCACAACGACCTCTTCCTCACCCGGTTTCCGCCTGAACAGCAGGGTGTTGACCGCCCCGATCTTCCTGGCCACCGGGTCGATTTCATCCAGATGTTCCATGACCGCCACCTTATGGGGCACGGTCACCGAAACACCAACAAAACCAAGGGTGCGCAGACCGGCAACTCCGGTGGCCGGATCAGTGGTATCCATGGGTACATAGACACCGTTGATCCCCATGGCCATGAGGGCGGCATTATGCATGGCCGGGCTCAGGGAATGGGCGACCGGATGGCCGATAATTCCAAAAAGTTGTGTTTTCCCGTTAATATTCATCAGCAAAAAGAGTACATAATTGATTCATCCTGGCAGCCGACAGCTGGCCCGGCGCCGTGGCCTGATCTTCCGAGGCAGCGACATAGGTCATTGCCCCGCCAAGATAGATGGTGGCGACACGGCTGATTCGTCCTTTCTTGCCCATGCAGAAGGCGCTGAGCGGAAAACCGATCCGGTCTGCCTCCTCCAGAAGGGCCAGCACCCGCAGTACATCGCCCGTGGTCCGGGCAGTGGTGACTATCTTGCCGATATCGGCGCCGGATTTCCGCATCCGCTGAAGGAGTTCTCTCAGTTCTGCAGCATCCGGGGTGGAGCTGAAATCATGCCAGGAGAGGATCAACCGGGTCGGGGATGATTGTTTCGCTGCAAGGAGCTGTTGCCGCAGGGCCTTATCAGCCCTGAGCTCCAGGTCCACATAGGCCGCCTGCAACTTCACTGCCTGCAAAAGCGGTTGCAGCCGTTCTCCTTCCGGGCCGGAAAAAGCGCCGCCTTCCCAGCTCGGCCGATTGGTAAACAGCAGGGGCAACCGGATCATCCGCACGCACTGATCCACCTCTGGCCTGGCCATGGCATCAAGACGAACCTCGGCCAGGTCAACAAGGCCGTTGTTGGCCTGCACGGTCCGAGCAACCATTTCGGCATTCGGAGCGCTCACCGACACACAGATCTTTCCCCTGGCCATGAAATCAGTCCCCTTCCGTCTGCAAGCTACCGATAATTGCACGTATGGAATCCTCGCCCTGATCTTTGAGATAGGCGGCAAGACCCTCTATAATAGATTCCGCGGAACGAGGTTGATAAAAGTTGGCGGTGCCCACCTGGATGGCGGTGGCGCCGGCAATCAAAAACTCGAGCGCATCCTCTGGAGTGGCAATGCCGCCGATACCGATCACCGGGATCGAAACCGCCCGGGCCGTCTGCCATACCATGCGCAGGGCAACCGGCTTGATGGCAGGCCCTGACAGGCCCCCAATTATATTGGCCAGTTTCGGCCGACGGCTGGCCGGATCTATTGCCATGCCGATCAGGGTATTGATCAGGGAAACCGCGTCTGCTCCGGCCTCTTCCACGGCCCTGGCCATAACTGTGATATCGGTGACATTGGGAGAGAGTTTTACGATAACCGGCAGATCGGTCCCCTCCTTGACGACTCTTGTCACCTCGGCTGCCATGGCAGGGTCGGTACCAAATGCCACCCCGCCTTTCTTCACGTTGGGACAGGAGATATTCACCTCCAGGGCATCAATCCCCTTGATCCCGGACAGTTTTTCTGCCAAAAGGCCATATTCCCGGACCGAATCACCAAGGATATTGACAATTACCCGGCTGTTGATTGCGCGGAGAAACTCCATTTTTTCCGCCAGAAATCCCTCCAGGCCGACATTTTCAAGTCCGATGGCATTGAGCATGCCGCAGGCGGTTTCCACGACCCTTGGTGGAGGATTGCCGGGCCGGGGCTTAAGAGATATTCCCTTGACCACAACAGCCCCCAGTCTCTGCAGATCCACAAGGTGGGAAAACTCCTCGGCATAGCCAAAGGTTCCGGATGCGGTCATGACCGGGTTAGACAGGGAAAGCCCACCCAACCGCACCCGCAGGTCAATATCCTGTTCAGTTATCCTGTCCATTTGACCTCGCTTGCGTCAAATACCGGACCCTGCCGACATACATGAAGATAGCCCCCATCCGCGCTCCGCACCGCGCATCCCAGACATGCCCCCAGACCGCAGGCCATGTGGGTCTCCAAGGAAACCTGGCAGGCAACATCGGCGGCGCCTGCCTTGTCGGCGCAGATCTTCATCATGGCCAGGGGGCCGCAGGTACAGACCTGTTCCATGGCCGGCAGTATCGGATCCAGTAATTCGGTGACAAAGCCATGATGCCCCAGA
>JALVAI010000255.1 GCA_027011235.1 Desulfobulbaceae bacterium | reverse complement strand
ATGTGGGGGGTGACAATTCACCCTATATCTGGATCCGCAGTGACAGGGATTCCTGGAAATTTTTTGATATGCTGCTGAACAGGGCCGGGGTCGTCTGCACGCCGGGAGCGGGTTTCGGTAAGTGCGGCCAGGGCTATATCCGGCTTTCCGCCTTTAACTCCTATGAAAATGTTGAACGGGCCATGGAGCGAATACGGCAGGCATTATAACCCGGCCTGTTGATTGAATAAGATTTTTGCTGAATACTTGTTTCGGATAAACCAGCATGGCTGGACCAGGTTTGAGCTTCCCAGCCACAACGGATACGCGTAGAGTTCAAATGATGAAAATTATCCTGAATGACAAAACTTCGCAGGCAATTTTCAGATAAATACCGGAAAAACTATTCGCCGTTATTGACATTTTTCATAATCCGACCAATCTTTTTCAGAAAGAGGAGATACCCGGAGCAATTATTGCCGGGTACGTTATTACTATTGAGGAGGTGTACAATGGCTGAAATAAAAAAAGTAGTTGTTCCTGTTGACTTTTCCAGTACCACTGACAAGGTCGTTGACTATGCGATGTCGGTTGCCGACAAACTTGGGGCCGAAGTCCTGTTTTTCCACGCAATCAACGATTTCCAGGGATATGACATGATGCTGGTCCATCCATCGTTTATCGGCATGACCAAGGACCTGGAAAAAGAATCCAAAGAACGGATAAATGCCCTGGTGGAAGAGTATAAAGAGCGGGAATATGGCGTCGGTGGGGACGTGGCTATCGGCGATGCCGCTGAAGAAATTATCAAATACGCCCAGGAACAGAACGCCGACATGATTATTATCGGCACTCACGGCGTTAAGGGACTGGAAAAAATCCTGATGGGTTCTACGGCCGAACGGGTGGTCAAGAATGCACCCTGCCCGGTGCTGGTTTTTAATCCATTCAAATAAGATGGCGTCGTAAAAACTTCGATCTACTGCGTCGTGTGTTCCGGGGCGATTCACAACATACTACCTGTATAGTTGAGACCCGCCCCGGAACACTACTCCTTGTATATCTATGTTTTTACTTAGCCATCTCTGAAAAAATTTGGACTTTTTACGAGTTCATCAAATAAGAAGTCGAAAATACAAAAACAAACGGCCGGCAGACTGATGATTTCAGTCTGCCGGCCGTGTCAGTCTTCATGCACGATGAAGAATATCAGCAACCCCCTATTCCTCAGGCGCCACCCTTGGCCGGGGCTTTTTTATCGCCGGTAACGGCAGGGCCCATGATGGCGTTTCGCGCCACTTTAACGGTTACGTTATCTGCTATTTCCAGGGTAACGGCCGCATCGGTCAGGCCGGTAACACGACCATACAAACCGCCGTTGGTGATAACCCGTTCACCCTTTTTCAAGTTATTGAGATAGGCCTGGTGTTCCTTGGCCTTTTTCTGCTGCGGTCGGATGAGTAGAAAATAAAAGACGACAAAGATAAGGATAAGGGGGACAAAAGATGCAATACCGCCGGCGGCTCCGGCGGCCGGGGCGCCACCCGCTGCATAGGCAATTGAGGTCATTTAGGATTCTCCTGTTAAAGTAAAAGTGTTGTTATTGTTAATGTCTGATTATACCGGCTGACCAATGCCTTCCCGTTGCCGGTAAAAGGCCCGGCGAAATTCCAGAAACCGGTCCTCGAAAACAGCCTTTCGCATGGCCGCCATCAGGGCACAGTAATAATGAAGATTATGGATACTGTTTAACTGGCAGGCCAGCAGCTCATGGCATTGAAAGAGATGCCGCAGGTAGGCCCTGGAATAATGGCGACAGGTATAACAGTTACACTGTTCATCCACCGGCCGGTGATCATCCCGGTAACGACTGTTTTTTATAACAAGTCTGCCCGATGAAGTAAAGAGCATTCCATTTCTGGCGTTACGGGTCGGCATCACACAGTCAAACATATCCACCCCGTGATATACACCCTCAACCAGGTCTTCCGGAGTACCGACCCCCATGAGATAAACGGGATAATCGCCAGGGAGATGGGGCACGGTTTGGGCAAGCATTTCCAGCATGAGCTCCTTGGGCTCGCCCACCGAAAGCCCGCCCAGGGCATAGCCGTCGAAGCCGATATCCATCAGCTCCCCAACCGCCTGTTTGCGCAGGTCCGGATACATACCGCCCTGAACAATACCAAAAAGCAGTTGCCCTGTCTCCGACTGCGCATTGCGACACCGGCGGGCCCAGCGGCTGGTCAGGGCCGTGGCCTCTTCCGCCTGCCGCCGATCAGCCGGATAGGGGATACAGGTATCC
>JALVAI010000254.1 GCA_027011235.1 Desulfobulbaceae bacterium | reverse complement strand
AACGTCAACCCCTCTTCCAGCGAGCCGGAGACCTGCTCTGCCGCCAACTGAATTTCCTGCTCCGTGCCGATATGATCACCAAGGTTTGCTATCCGGGATTCAATTTGCTGGATATCGACGCCGCAGTCCTGAAGCGAGACCATGGCCACCCCGCAGCAGCCGCTGTGGGAGATGGAAAGCTGCGGCATCCGTACACATCGGGGCCGCAGGAGCATGGGACGACCATGCTCGTCCGCAAGAACGGTTATCTCAACTGGATGATAATCTCCCTCAAGATAATTTCCGCCCCGTAAAAGGGCCGCCTTGGCGGCGATACGCCCGCTTAACCATTCGAAGTGGCGTTTGGGAAAACGAAACCTGCCGATATACTCCTGTTCCTCCTTGCTGAGCCAGGCAGGAATCACCCTGCCGGTTCGGTCATCAAGCTCCCGCAGCCGCGAGATGTCCACCAGGGCGAGACAGCAGTCGGCAGCGTCGTGATAACGGATGCGCATGGGCCCTCTTTGTTCCGAATGGCCTGAAAAAAAAGCATCCATATCCGTTCCAGGTGGACAAGGTGTTGTCATATCAAATGAAGTGGGTATAATTAGCCGGTGCCCGGACAGGACGCTGACATCTTCGGGCAAGGACCTGCCTCCATAATGGCCGGCAAAAAAAGCGCCATTCAACATTTCCATGCTACTCTTTTTTTTCGGGTTTGCAAACTTTCCGGCAGCGCCTGCCGGTTAAAATAACACAGCAAATTATAATGATTTCTTTTAATAATTTTAACTCGTTCGACATTGTTATCGCTGTAATTTTTCTCTTTTTTACCATCCGCGGCGGCTGGATAGGATTTATGCGCCAGCTGGCCGCCTTCCTTGCCCTGGTGGGAAGCTACTGGATTGCGGGACGCTACAGCACCCTGTTGATGCCCTATGTCGGTGATTTTATCCAAAATCCCAAACTCGTTTTCCTGGCCAGTTTCGGGCTGCTGTTCTGCATCAGCGCCCTGCTGTTCATTCTGGGCGGCAAGGTGCTGCACAAGGTGATGGAGATCACCCTGCTTGGCTGGTTTGACCGCTTTCTCGGGGTTGTGCTGGGAGCGGCCAAGGCCCTGGTGCTTGCCTCCTTTCTCTATATGGTGCTGGCATCGAGCCTGTCACCATCCAATGATCTCTTAAAAAATTCAATCAGTTCTCCCTACCTGGCCCAGGGAGCGGCCATCCTGCACCAGCTTATTCAGGACCCGAAGCTGCAGAAATATTTTATCCCCAAAAAACCGGCCATCCCAAAAAATATGGTCCCACCAAAAAAATCAGCCGGACAAAAAGATCAGGCCACGCCGAAACCCCATAAATGATGGAGCTGAAACAAATCCGCGATCTTTCAGAGATGGCCAGGCAGGTTGTCTGTTGTTAATCACCCCGGGACACACAAACCAGAGAAAGAGTGTTGAATCCTGACCATGGGACGGGCACGAAAACGAAAAAAAGACCCCCACTCCTATCAGGAACGGTCATACCGCCTTTTATCGCAATCCGGGCTTGTTTCCTCCCGGGTGCAACTGATGGAAACGGACCTGCTTATCATGGCCAAAACAGGGGTTGAAGACCCGGCCCTTGCCCTGGTAACCGAGGTCCGGGCGGCAATCGAAGGATATATCAGCAGCCATCCCGACTTTCTTCATTCCCTGGTGCCCCTGGCCGATGATCCCGGAGCCCCGGAAATTATCCGCACCATGCTGGCAGCGGGCCGGCGGGCCGGAGTAGGACCCATGGCAGCCGTGGCCGGGGCCGTGGCCGAATATACGGGCAGGGGGCTGGAACGGCTCGGTCACAGGGAAATCATGGTTGAAAACGGCGGTGACATCTATGTGCGCAAACACGGAGAATGCACCATTGCCATCTATGCGGGTGAGTCGCCGCTCAGCGGCAGGGTGGGAATCCGGCTGCAACCGGAGCAGATGCCCTGCGGGGTCTGCACCTCATCGGCGGCCATTGGTCACTCCTTGAGCCTTGGCGCTTCCGATGCAGCGGTTGTGGCAGCGCCGGAAACCGCCTTTGCCGACGCCCTGGCCACCCGGCTGGGCAACGAAGTCAGGGAAGGGACAGGTGGATTGAACAGGGCCTTGGCCATGGTAAAGGATATGGAAGGCGTGACCGGGGCCGTCCTCATTGCCGGGGAAAAACTGGGCGCCTGGGGCGCCCTGCAGTTAGTGAAGGTTGACGTTCAAAAAACGCCATAAACAAATACCCTATCCCTGCCCTGCCTGGACCTCATCAACAAGGGCTTGCCGGTTTTG
>JALVAI010000253.1 GCA_027011235.1 Desulfobulbaceae bacterium | reverse complement strand
GTGATATTGCCCTCTTCGTCCCGGTAGCGGCGCACATATTTCTTTATAATCTTGAATCCGCATTGACGCAGGATGTTGTGATAGCTGTACACCTTCTGCCGGTAGTCAGCATCGGCCCCGGTTCGTTCCCGGTCTTCGGCCAGGTAGCAGTTGGCCCGCAGCATGGTGGAATTACCGGCATCGGCCAAGTCCACCAGCACATCGTAACGCATGCCGTAGCCGCCACTCATCTTGATGTTTTCCGCATCCACATAGATGCCTGTTTTCAACATTTTTTGTACTGTTTTTTGCTGTTTTCCGTTTGTTCAGTGTTCAGGGGGTCGGTTACTCCCATTCAATGGTGGCCGGCGGTTTGGACGAAATATCATACACAACCCGGTTGACGCCCCGGACCTCGTTGATGATCCGGGTGGAAATGCGGCCCAGCAGATCATAGGGAAGCCGGGACCAGTCAGCGGTCATGGCGTCGCGGCTGTCCACGGAGCGGATGGCAATGACGTGTTCATAGGTGCGGCCATCTCCCATCACGCCCACGGTCTGGATGGGAAGGAGAACGGCAAAGGACTGCCATACCTTGCGGTACCAGCCCGCATCCTTCATCTCCTCCAGGACAATGACATCGGCCTGGCGCAGGATGTCCAGCCGCTGCCGGGTCACCTCGCCCATGATGCGGATACCAAGGCCGGGGCCGGGGAAAGGTTGCCTGAAAATGGCCTCTTCGGGCATGCCCAGTTCCAATCCCAGCTCCCTGACCTCATCCTTGAACAATTCCCGCAGCGGCTCAATCAGCTGCATCTGCATGCGTTCAGGCAGGCCGCCCACGTTGTGATGCGATTTGATGGGCGCCTTGCCCCGGAACACCACCGATTCAATAACATCGGGATACAGGGTCCCCTGGGCCAGGTATTTCACCTCGCCCAGCTTGTTCGCCTCCTCCTCGAAAATCTTGATAAAGCCAAAACCGATGCGTTTGCGTTTTTCTTCCGGATCACTAATCCCGGCAAGCTGGCCGAGAAAATAATCGGTGGCATCGACGTCGATCACGGTTAGGTCGGTTTTTTCCCGGAAAAACCGGAGCACGCTTTCTGATTCTCCGGTGCGCATCAGCCCGTTGTTGACATAGATACAGGTCAACTGGTCACCAATGGCGCGGTGAACAAGGGCCGCCGTTACCGAGGAGTCCACGCCGCCGGAAAGGGCACAGATAACCCTGTCTGTTCCCACCTGTTGCTTGATCTCGGCGACGGTGGCATCGATAAAGGAGTGCATGGTCCAGGTGGGATGGCAGTTGCAGATGCCGAAAATAAAATTGCGCAGGATATCGGTGCCGATCAGGGTATGGGCGACTTCCGGATGAAACTGGACCGCGACAAATGGTTTTTCCTCATGGCGAAGCGCCGCATACGGGGAATGGGGGCTGGTGGCGGTGGCCACAAATCCGGGGGCCGGTTCTTCGATCCGGTCGCCGTGACTCATCCAGACCTGGTAATGGCTGGGGGCGGTCTCCAACCCGGCAAACAGGCCGGCGGTGTAGGTGATGGATAGCTCGGCCTTGCCGAATTCGCGTTTTTCAGCCTTTTCCACCCGGCCGCCCAGTTGCTGCATCATCAACTGGGCGCCGTAACAGATACCGAGTACCGGGATGCCAAGATCAAAGATACCTTTATCGGAAATGGGAGCATCGTCATCGTAGACGCTGGCCGGTCCGCCGCTCAGGACAATACCCGAGGGTTGCATGGCCTTGATCCGGTCCAGGCTCAGGGTATAGGGATGGATTTCCGAATAGACCTTCTGCTCGCGGATGCGGCGGGCAATGAGCTGGGTGGTCTGGGAACCGAAATCAAGGATCAGTATTTTTTCGTTATGGGTTGACATGGTGTTCACTGAAAATTTGATAGAGTTTGCATGGTTACATGGAGACGGGGTATCACAATCCTTCGGTTCGGTAGTTGGGCGCCTCACGGGTGATGATGACATCATGAACATGGGATTCGCGCAGGCCCGCCGGTGAAATACGGACAAAACGGGCCCGTTTATGCAACTCCTCGATGGTTGCCGCCCCGGTATATCCCATGCCCGAACGCAGGCCACCAAGGAGCTGGTAGATCATTTCGCTGATCGGACCCCGGTAGGGAACCTTGCCTTCGATGCCCTCGGGCACCAGTTTTGAGGGTTCGTTGTCACCGTCTTGAAAATAGCGGTCGCCGGATCCTTTCTTCATGGCGCCAAGGGAGCCCATGCCCCGGTATCCCTTGTATTTTCTTCCCTGGTAAAGAAAGCTCTCTCCCGGCGTTTCGTCAGTACCGGCAAACAGGGAGCCGATCATGACCGTATGGGCGCCGATGCCGATGGCCTTGCACAGATCGCCGGAAAACTTGATGCCGCCGTCGGCGATGACGGGCACGCCTGATTTTTTCGCCTCTTCGGAGCAACATTTCAAGGCGGTAAGCTGGGGCACACCGACCCCGGCCACTATCCTGGTTGTGCAGATGGAGCCCGGTCCGACACCGACCTTGACTGCGTCGGCCCCGGCCTTGATCAGGGCTGCGGTCCCCTCGGCGGTGGCAACATTGCCGGCGATGACATCAAGGTCAGGAAAGGTGGTCCGCAAGGCAGCAACAGCGGCAAGGATACCGGCGGAATGACCGTGAGCGGAATCCAGGACAACAACATCGACCCCGGCCTTGATAAGGGCGTCGGTCCGTTCTTCCATGTCCGGTCCGACACCGATTGCCGCTCCTGCCAGCAACCGGCCGACTTCATCCTTGGCGGCATTCGGATATTTTTTTATCTTTTCAATATCCTTAATGGTGATTAACCCTTTCAGGTTGCCCGCCTTATCCACCACCAGCAGTTTTTCTATCCGGTGTTCGTGCAGCAGGGCCTTGCAGTGTTCAAGATCAATGCCCTCGGGCACCGTGACCAGATTTTTACTGGTCATCACATCACTGACATGGAGCTCCGGGTCGGAGACAAAACGGAGATCGCGGTTGGTCACGATGCCGACCAGCTTGTCTCCCCGCAGGACCGGCAGCCCGGAAATCTTGTAATGCTTCATGATGGCCTGTACTTCCGCCACGTTTTGATGTTCGGTGACGGTGACCGGATCGATAATCATCCCGGATTCTGATTTCTTGACCCGTTCCACCTCCCTGGCCTGGTCCTTGATGCTCATGTTTTTATGGATAATACCGATGCCGCCTTCCCGGGCCATGGCAATGGCAGTCCGGTGCTCGGTCACGGTATCCATGGCCGCACTGATCAGCGGGGCATTGAGCCGGATGGAACGGGTAAGCCTGGTATTGAGCGCCACTTCCGACGGCAGAACTTCAGAGGCCGAAGGCACGAGCAGGACATCATCAAAGGTGTATGCGGGTGGAATATCAAGGGAAAACATTACAATTACCCTCCTGCCGGGAGTTGAGTAGATCTGTTGGTATGGCCAAAATATTTTTTTTGGTTTGCGGCATCAATCGTCTTGCCGCGGACGATTCGGGAATACATCTCTGGAGTAGAAGAGAATACAGGATGGTTGTTCAATATGCAACCTTGAGGAACAGGTGGGTTGGTTTCCCCAAAAAGATGGAAAAAATACTGGCTATTCCTCTTGCTACCTGCTTTATTATTGGCTCTTTGGTCGGAAATAAAGAAGACGAGAACCCTTATGGCGAAACTGCTTGAAATAAATCCCTATAATCCCCAGGCCCGCCTCATTGCCCAGGTCGTGGATGTACTGAAAAAGGGTGGGGTAATCGCCTATCCGACTGACACCATGTATGGTCTTGGCTGTGATATCTTTCAGCAAAAGGCGGTAAAAAGGGTCCACCGGATCAAAAGACGTCCCAAGCACAAGCCCTTCTCCTTTATGTGTTCCGATTTAAAGAATATCAGCATGTACGGGCATGTCAGCAATACCGCCTACCGGTTGATGAAAAAAAATCTGCCGGGTCCCTATACCTTTGTCCTGCCGGGAACCAAGCTGGTACCCAGGGTGATGCTGACCAAACAGAAAACCGTGGGCATCAGGGTCCCGGACCATCCCATCTGCCAGGCGATGCTGGCGGAACTGGGCAATCCGGTTCTCACCACCAGCGCCCTGCAGGAAGGGCATGATGAGCCGGTGCGGGACGGTCTGGACGTTGCCGATCTTTTCGATGCCCAGGTAGATCTCATTATTGATGGTGGCGAGATATTCCCGGAACCATCCACTGTTGTTTCCCTGCTCTCCGACCAGCCGGAAATCCTGCGCGAAGGCAAGGGCGATGCTGCCATGTTTCGTTAGCGGCCGTTTCTAAAGCTGTTTTTTCCGATTCCGGCAAAAAATCCCTGAAGATCGGATATCGCCCGCAGGGGCGGGTTCCTACGCTGTGCCTGAAAATTTTTTCGGAGTCTGCGCTTACCTGTTTTTTATGACAGGGATTCATGAGTAAGGCTCTACAGGGTGCCCTGAAACAAACCGTGTGAATAACAAAAGGCCGGCCTTCACCGCAGCGAAGACCGGCCTTTTACCGTTAGTTTTCCAGCTGACGGGCATCTACTCTTCTATCAGCACTTCCTTGAGTGATTTGCTCATGGTAAAATGGAGCGTTTTTCGTTCCGGAATATTCATCATTTTTCCGGTTTTCGGATTTTTTGTCGTTCGTGGTTTACGGGTTCGGACGGAAAAACTTCCAAACCCCCGTATCTCGACCCTTCTGCCGTCCATCAGGGCCTTGGCAATCTCATCCAAAACAATATCAACGGCCTGGGCAACGTCCTGTTTGTAATAATCACCCAGTTGTGCAGTAACTTCATTGACCAGTTCACGCTTCAGCATGGTATATCCTTCTTCTTGGTATCTATTAAAAAAGGGACAGGCAAAGGGGTATCCTCCGGCGAGAGGATACCCTTATGTTGATGACAGTGGAAAAAACCGGTATCCCTTTGTTATTCTTCTTCTTTTTTGTCGTCGCTTCCGCTGGCTGCCGCTTTCAGCAGGTCACCGAATGTGGATGGTCCGCTGCTCTGGACGGAAGGCTTTTGCGTGGTGGTTTTTGTTTCGCCTACGGAACTATCCTCGCCGTCGTCTTCGAGCGCTTTCAGGGACAGCCCGATTTTGCGGTCATCGGCGGATACGTTGATGACCATTGCCTTGACGGTATCACCGACATTGAACATGCCAATGGGAGTTTTTACCTTCTCCTTGCTGATTTCCGAGACATGGATCAACCCTTCGATGCCCTCTTCGAGTTGAACAAAAACACCGAAATCCGTTACATTGGTGACTGTGCCTTCAACCTGGGTCCCGGTGGGATAATTGTTGGCGGCCGCCTGCCAGGGATCGGGCTCGAGCTGCTTGACGCCAAGGGAGAACCGTTCATGTTCTTTGTCGATCTTGAGAACAACCGCCTGGATAGTCTCGCCCTTGGAATATTTTTCCGATGGATGCTTGATCCGTTCCGTCCAGGAGAGGTCCGAGACGTGAATCAGGCCGTCAATGCCCTCTTCAATACCGATAAATATACCAAAATCGGTGATATTTTTAATCTTGCCCTCGATAACGGCGCCAATGGGATAGGTCTCTTCCACCACATCCCAGGGATTGGGCAGCAGTTGTTTCATGCCCAGGGAAATCCGCTTGGTTTCGGCTTCCACCTTGAGCACCTGCACTTCGATTTCATCACCGACAGAGACAAGTTTGGACGGATGCTTGGGTTTCTTCGACCAGCTCATTTCCGAGATATGCACCAGTCCTTCCACGCCCTCTTCCAGCTCGACGAAAACACCGTAGTCGGTGATGGAGACGACCTTGCCCTTGACCTTGGAACCGGCAGGGTATTTTTCGGGAACCAGTTCCCATGGATCGGGCTTCAACTGTTTGACACCAAGGGAAACACGGTCCGAATCCTTGTCATATTTGAGAATCTTGACCTCGATCTCTTCGCCGACGGTGTACAGCTTGGAAGGATGGGAAACCCGGCCCCAGGAGAGATCGGTAATATGACAGAGGCCGTCCATGCCGCCCAGGTCGATGAACAGGCCGTAATCGGTGATATTGGTAATGGCGCCGCGGATGGTCTGGCCCTCTTCCAGGGTGGAGCGCATGCTCTCGCGCAGTTTGGCGCGCTGCTCCTCCAGGATGGCCCGGCGGGAGACAACGACATTGTTCCGTTTGCGGTTGAATTTGAGGATTTTGAACTCAAAGGTCTGGCCGATCAGGGCGTCAAGGTCCTTGACCGGGCGCAGGTCGATCTGTGAGTAGGGAAGAAAGGCGGGAACCCCTATATCAACGGACATACCGCCCTTGACCCTGCTTTCGATCCGGCCCTCGATCGTGCCATCTTCTTCCTGTATTTTCGCTATCTTCTCCCAGACTTTAATGGCAATTGCCTTTTCACGTGAAAGAAGGAGTCCGCCCTCTTCCTTGCGTTTTTCAATAAAGACTTCAAACTGGTCGCCGATTTTGATTTCCCGGTCGGGATCTTCGTGGCGAAATTCGGAGAGGAGAATATAGCTTTCCGCTTTATCTCCCACGTCGACCAGGACGGCATCGCCTGCCAGGTCAACCACTGTGCCGATGGCTACTTCACCGACCTTGATTACCGTATTGTTGTCATCCTGTTCAAAGAGCTCGGCAAAGCTGATCTCATCGTTGTTGTCGTCTGCTGCCGCAACGGCGGGTTGTGTTTCGTTTTCAGTCATGGGTTGCCATTCCTCTGGAGTCGACATGATGCCGACCGTTTGATGTTACCTGTGATACGTTGTCGTGTGCCTGTCAACAAAGGACTTTTTATCCGATTTCTGCATTGCCATGCAAAAGGGAAAGCGCGCATATATTTAATATGCCTTTCTTTTTACTTCCCGTGTTCCTTGAACTCGAACAAAAAATCTCATTTCGGGCAGGCACTATCTTGTTTCCGTCCCCTGCGGACAGGAAATATAAAACCTATCTATTACCAAATAGTTTTTTGAAAAACAACTGTTTCTTCTTGAAAAACTGTCTTTTCTCATCTTCTTTTTTCCAACAAGATCGGCAGGCGGGCGCGAAAAAGGTCAGCGTTTGCCGTAAGCGGCCAGCTCTTCAAGGATGGGGCCGAACAGTTCTTCGTATTCAGGAATGGCTTTTCTCAGGATAACATCAAAGTATTTGAGATCTTTTTCAGCAACCACCAGGTTGGCGCTTTGCGACAACGCTTCAAGGTTGTACAGGGTGTGAAAATCGGGACCAACGAGGATATAAAAAATATATCGTCGTCGTTCCATGGCCATTTTTCGCATGTAATCATGGAAAACGGATTTCTCCAGTCCGCCTTCCAGCCCAGTATGCAGGGTCACGCAGGAAAAGCGGACAAACTGCATTCTTCTTATTGCCTCTTCGGCCGTGTCCACGGTGACAACCTGATAGCCCACCTCCTTCATGGCCTTGACCACCAGGTCCCGTTGAGGAGATTCAGGATACAGAACCAGCGACATGGGCACGTCTTCAACCTTTTCCTCTCCGGCAAAGCGACCGGTGGTCAGCCAGTCGAGATCAGGAGGGGCCGGAGGTTGCAACACCGTTTCCCGGGCCGAGGCAGCGGAGCTGCTGAGCTTGATCGATTCCCGGCAGTGGGGACATTTGATGGTCAATCGTTTACCGGCGGTAAGTTTCCGCAGGGCATCATTTATTCTGGCCTGTTGCTTCTTGCTGAAACGCAGTGCCTGCCGGCAGTGGGGACAGTTGTCTATCATCGGGGTTCTCCGAAAAGGAAGTGTTGTGGTGTCATGGGGCTGATTGCAAAACCCCTAAAGAAGACCGACGCCATAGGGATCGCTTTCCTCCTCTTCCATGTGCAGGTCTTCGATATCCGAGGTGCGCTCACCTCGCGCCGCCTTGATGGTGTCCAGACCCCGTTTGATTTCACTTCGGTGCGAGGCATAGGAAATGGCCGCCTTCTCGGTGATCATGCCCTGTTCATAGAGTTCCATCAGGTGCTGGTCAAAGGTGCGCATGTCATTGGCCGATCCTTCCTTGATTACATTATAAAAGGTCTTTTCTTCGGTTTCGCCGTTGATAATCAGGTCCTTTACCCGCAGGCTGGTACAGAGTATCTCCATGGCCGCCACCCGGCCGCCGCCGATTCTCGGCAGCAGACGCTGGCTGACGATC
>JALVAI010000252.1 GCA_027011235.1 Desulfobulbaceae bacterium | reverse complement strand
CTGCCCCGATTCCCCGAACCGTGCCGATAAAGCCCACCGACGGAATGGCCCAGGCAATATAGCGGATGGTGGACAGCTCGGATTCCATCCGTTCACCCTCCAGCTCACAGACACTGTTAAGCGCTATGGCCGCGTCCTGAACATTACGGGTGGCCCCGAAACGCTGAATGGCGGCACGCAGGGCCCGGGGAAGGACAAATTCCCGCCGACCAACCGGTATTTCATCAAGACGGCGCACCAGCTCACGTACATCTTCAGGGCCGATGGGCAGCCCGCCCGGCAGTTTGAGCAGGTCTTCATCAAGCATGCGGCGCTGGCGAAAGCTGTCCACGCCCTTGAAGCCGAGAATGGCCAGGGCCCAGAACATCAGAATCAGACAGGTTTCCTGCTCATAATCTCTGAGTACCACATAAAAATTCTGTTGCTGCTCATAGGTTGCATCCGCTGCCATCCTCGCGTGTTCCCCGGCAAGAAAGGCATCGGCCCGCGGCCGAATGACGGTTACATAGGCACCATGGACCAAAATAAATCCGAGAAGAAGGGCAAAGAGCTGGAACAGAAATTCAACGGGAAGTTTTTTCACCATGATTTTTTCTCCCTGAAATTGAGCCGGGAGAAAAATTGTGCAACATACCCGTACCCTGAAACGACCAGCGTTATCCCGAGAATGGTCAAATTTTCGTGCATGACACATCCCTTTGAATATAACCTAAATCCTATTACCGGACGCATGATACCAGCCACCGGGACCGACAGCAAGAAATGAAGAAAAAAAGTATTTGATTACCACCATTCCTCAGCAACGAGGGATAACATCGCTACAGCTATAATCTCAAATTGCATTTAGAAGCACTTATGTCTGATTTCAGGTCAATTCATTTTTGAAGAAAAGCCATGGTATCCCTGATTTCATTCAAGCTGAGCTTTAGTGGTAATCAGGAAAAAGTAAGGGCCGCGCCTTTTTGTATTTTTTTAAAATGGTATGCAACCTGTTACTCACAACCTTTCTTGTACAGGTAGCACGGCGTACTTCAAATATTCACCGGGTTGCGGGTAAAATCCACCTGATAATTGAAGGTCGAAGTCCCCGCACAACAGGAAAACTGGCCGGTAACCGGAACAGGATCCTTCCAGCCCAGGGGCCGGAAGGATGCAATAGTAAGCAGCTGAAATTTATACCTCCTCGAATTCTTCCTTGTCGGCGCCACAGACCGGACAGGTCCAGTCCTCGGGCACATTTTCCCAGGCGGTTTCAGGCGTAACGCCGTTTGCTGGATCACCGGCCTCCGGCTCATATACGTAACCACAGACAAGACATCTCTGTTTTTTCATATTGCTATCCTCAGTTTTATGTTTTCGATTTATTCGCTGCCGTGCTGAACCCCCGCTTTTTTTAGCACGTACCCAGCCTTGCAGGCGGTTTACATGGCGCTTCTGTTACTTATTATCGCAGACCCTGTTCTTTGTGTTTGACCGCAATGGTTTCAGCAAGATTTTCAAGAGCTGCAAATCCTTCTTTTCGGGGTGCGCCTTTAACAAGAACCGGCTCAATAACTTCAACTTTAAGGTTTGGAACCAGGCTTGATAAAATTTCTACAGTCCTTCCACCCCAGCCATAGGAACCGATAATAGAGAGGAATCTTGCTTTAGGTCGTAACGCATTGGCAAGAAGAGCGGCGTACGCAGCAAGGGGATGGGGCCCTGCCAGAACAGTGGGGCTGCCGACAACTATTGTGCCTGCATCAACAAGTGCTATTGCCAGTTTTCCGATATCCGTGACAGTCAGATCAAACTGTTGGACCGAGACACCTCTGTCTACAAGTGCTGAAACAAAATAATCCACCATCTTCCTGGTACTGCTATGCATCGAAACATAGGGAATAATGACCTTATTCTTGGGTAAATCATCTATCCATTCGTTATGGGCATCAATGATAAAAGATGGCCGTTGAATAAGAGGGCCATGACTTGGGGCTATGATTTCAATGTCATATTTTCCAATCTTAGCCAGATTTTTTTTAATAACCTTTCTAAAGGGCATCATAACTTCAGCATAGTACCGTTTAGCTGCCTCGTACGACCGCGCTTCGTCAGTGATAAAAAGGTCCGATGTTGCAATATGAGAACCAAAAAAATCACAACTGAACAAGATGTTATCTTCTCTGAGAAAGGCCACCATGGTCTCCGGCCAGTGGACCCAGGGGGTATACATAAATTCAAGGACCTTATCGCCCAAAGAGAGCGTTTCTCCATCCTCTACAGTAATGATAGATTCCTCTGCAACATGGAGA
>JALVAI010000251.1 GCA_027011235.1 Desulfobulbaceae bacterium | reverse complement strand
GGCAGTTGCCCGGCGGATCGGCTTTCCCGTTGTCATGCGGCCATCTTATGTTTTGGGCGGCCGCGATATGCGTATTGTCTATAATGAAGAGGGAATCAGGGAGTTCATGGCCATTCCCGGCATGGCCGGCAGCGATCACCCGGTGTTACTGGATAAGTTCCTAAAAGATGCCATCGAGGTGGACGTGGACGCGGTTTCCGATGGCAAAACTACCATTATCGGCGGCATCATGGAGCATATCGAGGAGGCGGGCATTCATTCCGGGGATTCGGCCTGTGTTCTGCCGCCGCATACCCTGGCCCCGGGCATGCTTGCCGAAATCAGCCGGGCGACCCGGGCCATGGCCGCTGAACTCGGGGTTATCGGCCTGATGAATGTTCAGTACGCGGTCAAGGGTGATGATTTGTATATTCTGGAGGTCAATCCCCGGGCATCCAGGACCGTACCCTTTGTGTCCAAGGCCACGGGTGTGCCCCTGGCCAAGATCGCCACCAAGGTGATGATGGGCATGGATCTTGCGGAACTCGGGCTGACAACCGAGGTCAAGGTCAACCATTGGGCGGTCAAGGAGGCGGTATTCCCCTTTGACCGCTTTGAAAACGTTGATACCCTGCTGGGGCCGGAGATGAAGTCCACCGGCGAGGTCATGGGCATTGATGACTCCCTGGGCCTTGCCATGGCCAAGTCGCAACTGGCGGCCGGCCAGCACCTGCCCATGAGCGGGACCGTGTTCATTTCGGTCCGGCATGCTGACAAGGACGCGGTCGTGCCGGTGGCAAGGCAGCTTGCCGGGTTGGGATACAGGATCGTCGCCACCAGGGGCACGGCAAAAAAACTCGCCGATCAGGGTATCGCCTGCACAAAGGTGAATAAGATCTCCCAGGGACGGCCCCATATCCTGGACAAGGTGCGCAACGGTGAGATACAGTGGATCATCAACACCTCATCGGGCAGCCGGACAACCGAGGATTCCTACACCATCCGCCGGGCGGCCCTGGACTATCACATACCCTATACAACCACCATTACCGGGGCTACCTTTATGGCCGATGCGGTTGCCGCCCTGGCAAAGCGGGATATTTCCGTGAAATCGGTCCAGGAATTTGCCCGTGCCATTGACTGATGGAAAAAGCGTATTACTATTAGACAAGAACAGTTGTAACTGATCACAGGATTTGTAACCATGTGTTTTCATATACCTTAAACTTGTAAGTGGTCAGGGGTACCGTAGATTTACACAGGCGCGACTGGTCGCAGGTAAGCGGGCCAGCGAGACTCCGGGAGCGACTTCAGCTGCGAAATTTTCATGGATCTCCTGCTAATCGGGTGAGCTATCAGCGAATAAATCCGCTCCTACAGCACGTACAATAAATTTGCTGGATTCACATGACAGATCAGGGCAGGCCAGGTTGACTTGTCCCTGTTCATCAGTATGCCAATTCTGATGAACTCGTAAAAAGTCCAGACAATGCTAAAAGATGGCTAAGTAAAAACACAGATATACAAGGAGTGGTGTTCTGTGGCGGGTCTTAACTATACATCTAGTATGTTGAGAGTCGCCACAGGACACACGACGCAGTAGATCGAAGTTTTTACGACGCCATCAATTCTGTATAATTCTCTTTGACATTGTGACCACCGAAAAATATATCACAAAAATTATCGGAGTGTTTTTTTGAATACCTTTTATAAAAATCTCAGTATGTGGCTGGTTATCGGCCTCACCTTCATCCTGCTCTTCAACCTGTTTAACAAACCCCAGGGACAGACCAACCAGATGACCTACAGTGAATTCTGGTCAAGTGTTGAAAACGGCGCCATTCATCGGGTCAAGATTCAGGATGACAAGATTACCGGCGCCGGACCGGATGGACGTCCGTTTACCACCATTGCCCCCAACGATGCCGAGTTGATCCCGATGTTGCGTAAATCCGGGGTGGACATCACTGTCAAGCCGCCGGAAGAAACCCCGTGGTATCTCTCGATCTTTATCTCCTGGTTTCCCATGCTGCTGTTGATCGGGGTCTGGATCTTCTTCATGCGCCAGATGCAGATGGGCGGCGGCAAGGGCGGCGCTCTTTCCTTTGGCAAAACGCGGGCAAAACTGCAGGGCGAGGGCGAGGTCAAGGTCACGTTCAAGGACGTGGCCGGCATTGACGAGGCCAAGGAAGAGCTTGAGGAGATCATTGATTTTCTCCGCGATCCGCAGAAATTTACCAAGCTCGGCGGCCGTATTCCCAAGGGTGTGCTGCTTGCCGGGGCCCCGGGCACCGGCAAGACCCTGCTCGCCAAG
>JALVAI010000250.1 GCA_027011235.1 Desulfobulbaceae bacterium | reverse complement strand
AATGAACACATTATTACCGGCTATCTGGCCCTTTCCTATCGAGGGGCCGGTTTCTGGTTTGATATGAATTACTCCCGGGAACGGGAACCGGATCCCATCTATGACGCTGACAGCCAGCGTTCGGCCTTGAATATTGAGGTCAAGCAACTGACAGGCATATCAGCGGGATATGGTTTTGCCAACAACTGGGAAATTGGCTCAAGCCTCTACTATGAACAGTATGGATCGGCACGAAATGATCAATGGAATCCAAACATCCAGCTCAGTCACTGGTTTTCCGGCCTCCCCGGCGCAAGGATCAGTCTCGGGTATGGATACTATACCGATGAACATGAAAATATCGTCAATATGACATCAAGTTACCAGTGGAACCCCCTGGAACGTTTGCAGCTCAGGGTTGAGTATCAGCTCGAATATTCCGGCAATGAAGATTCCTGGCTGAACCAGGGCGATATAGTGATGAACTGGACAATAGTGGACCGCCTCTCTCTGGTCGTTCGCACTGATTACAGCCAGGAATATGGTGGCGACGAGGATAACAACTTTTATAGCCAGGCCTCTCTTAACTGGTCCTTTTTTTAATTTTTTACGTTCCGAATTATATCTTCAAGGACAAATCGACAAATTTGTCGACAATCGCCAAAAATGTCGGCCTTTGGGATGTTGTAAAATCCATAATATATTAAAATTACTTATAAAAATAAGAAAACACAATATGGCATGCATAATGCTGTATCCAAGAAAACCAATTACAGTCAACATAAGTACCATGGAGGTTTTTTATCATGCCTAATCTATCAACAATACCAGCGATTGCCGGCATAGTTTTGAGTTGCGCCATGCTCCTGTCTCTCTCTGATCCGGCCCATGCCTATGGACGGGGAAACAACGGCGGACAACAGCGAGGCCTGTCAACCAGGGTTGCCGCTCTTCCCCTGCAGGATTTGAGTACAGAGGAGGAGGTAGGGCTTGTAAAAATGCGGGAGGAAGAAAAGCTCGCCCGGGACGTGTACCAGGTGCTCTATCAACAGTGGGGGCACCAGGTCTTTGCCAACATTTCCCAAAGTGAACAACGACACATGGATGCCGTCAAGGCCCTGCTTGACAAGTACAACCTGGTTGATCCGGTGACAGACTCACAGGTTGGCGTTTTTACCGCCCCCGAGATGCAGACTTTATATGAATCCCTGGTCGCCGAGGGACGCAGTTCCCTTGTGGCCGCGTTCCACGTCGGGGCAACGATCGAGGATCTTGACATCAAGGATTTATACGAGTTACTGGAAAAAACCGATAACGATGATATCAAGATGGTGTATGAAAATTTGTCCAGGGGATCGCGTAACCATCTGCGGGCTTTTACCACCCAACTCTCACTAAACGGCCAAAGCTATGAAGCCCAGTTCCTCACCCAGGAAGAGATTGATGATATTATCACCTCACCCATGGAAAGAGGTGGTAATGGCGGCGGACGTGGCGCTGGTCGGCAGAGACGGGCATCCTCTGCCATGAATGGAAGCAGATATTTACTTGGTAAATAATCATTTCACGTGAAAAGCCTGTTGGCATGATCAGGATTGCAATGGTGTTCGCCATCCCGCCCCACAGGCTTTTCACAAAATACTCCCCGGCTCTGCAAATATTTTTTGACATGGTCCTTTTTTTATGCTACCTAATTAAACAAACGTTTAATTAGGTAGCGGCAAGTCAAAGGATAGTAATAATTATGGGGACGAAACAGACTTCCGGCGAATCCAGGGAACGCATTCTCCAGGCAGCGGTACAACTGTTTGCCAGGCAGGGATACGGCAATACCGGGCTTCGGGAACTCTCAAGAGAGGCAGGTGTCAACCTGGCCATGGTCAACTATTTTTTTGGATCAAAAAAGGCTCTGCTCAAGGAGATCCTCGATATATTTTTTACAGGATACCTGCAGGTGGCCCGCCGGGAATTATCAGGACAAGATGAGCTTGCCTGTAAACTCAGGCGGTTTATCCACAGCAGCATAACGTTCTTCACGACCCACCGTGATTACCTGCTGGTCACCATCTCCGAGCTGCCCCATGATGACCCGGAAATCACTGAATACAAGGCAAACTGGGGCAGGCAGATGGTGGACATCATGGGGGTACTGTCAGATCCGGACGGGACGGATTTACCAACCAAAAACAAACAAGTCATTCCTCCGGTCATATTCTGTTCGACCCTGATGTCCATGATGGCCTCCCGTTTCCTTTTTAAGCCGGTTATGGAGCAGGTTCAGCCCGGACAGCTGGCGGAAATTTCAGATGAAAACTATGC
>JALVAI010000249.1 GCA_027011235.1 Desulfobulbaceae bacterium | reverse complement strand
CCGTATCATCGGTCATATCCTCAAGCAGTTCGACCTTGTAAGGCTCGTTGTTTTCCTTAAAAAAGGCAATGGCCTCTTCCCTGCCCATTTCAACACGTTCAACAACCTGCCGGCGGCCGGCAATCTCCGCCATCCTGGCCTCTATATCGGCAAAATCATCGGGCGAAAACGGTGTCTCCCGGTCAAAATCATAATAAAAGCCGTCTTCGATGGCAGGGCCGATGGCCACTTTCACCTCCGGGCCATACAACTCTTTTACTGCCTGGGCCATGGCATGGGCCGTTGAATGCCGTAATATTTCAAGCCCCTGTTCACTGGCAACAACAATCGGCTCCAGCACGCCGTCTTCCTGCAAAGGGGCCGACAGGTCCATCGCCCTTCCATTGTACAACACCGCCAACGCCTGTTTACGCACCTTATTGGACACCAGTTTACGTAAACAGTCACCAGCAGAGGTATTGACGGCAAAAACATCCTTTTTGCCATCAGGCAGGCTGACGGTAATCTCTGTCATAATCGGCTCATAAAAAGGAAAGGCTGATGGCGCCGCCTGTATACAAGCGGCGCCATAGCCTTTTTAAGAAAAACTGGTAGGCACGGGCGGACTTGAACCGCCGACTTCTACCATGTCAAGGTAGCACTCTCCCACTGAGTTACGCGCCTACGAATATTTAATTGTTTTACTTGTCTCTGCCTGTCGACCAGGCGGGCATGAACAGAAAATATTCTCCGAATCATAGCCGCGACTGACGGCACAACAAAAATACAACTGTAAACTACGCATAAATACCAGTAACACCAACGGCTGTCAAGAAAATATCACCGGGAAAAGATGCAATTTTACTCTTCCACAGGCAGCCGGCTGTCGATTGCATGTCCCAGGGTATGTCTGTCCGCATATTTAATATCCATTCCCATGGGGATTCCACAGGCCAGCCGGGTGACCCGTACTGAAAATCGCTTGAGTTGCTCGATCAGGAAGGATGCCGTTGCCTCGCCGGGAACAGTAGAACTGGTGGCAAGAAGAATCTCCTCCAGATTGTCCCGGCTGATGCGCTCATACAACTCCCTGATTTTCAACTCATCCGGTCCTATTCCGTCCATGGGCGAGAGCACCCCGTGCAGGATATGATAAACACCCTTGTAACACCCGGTCTTTTCAATCGCCATCATGTCTCCCGGCTCTTCCACCACGCAACATAATGTATGATTACGCCTCGCATCGCCACAGACCGGACAGGGATCGGTTTCGGAAAAGGCAAAACATCCGGAACAGAGACGGATGGAGGCGTGGAGCGACCTGAGGTCATCGGCAAGGGCCAGGGCCTGGGATGATGGCCGCCGCAGAAGATACAGCGCCAGCCTGGTGGCGGTTTTCGGGCCGATCCCGGGCAGTTTTGCCAGATCGGTGATCAGTCGTTCAAGGGCCGGGGGAACGGTCTGCATTTCGGAATATACCGGAAACAGGTAGCAAACAGTTAAAACATGCCCGGCAGGTTGAGGCCGCCGGTCAGTTTGCCCATTTCCTGCCGGCCAAGCTCTCTGGCCTTGTTCAACCCGTCATTAACCGCCGCACGCACCAGGTCCTGCAACATCTGCACATCATCCGGATTGACAACATCCCGCTCAATGGCCAGTCCGACCAACTCGCCCTTGCCGTTCACCGTGGCCGTCACCATTCCGCCTCCGGCCGTGCCGGTGACCACCTTGCGGGCCAATTCCTCCTGGACCGTTCCCATCTTCTGCTGAAACTCCTGCGCCTGTTTCAGCAAATCACCCATATTCATACACATCCACTCCTTTTATCCCAAAAACAGGATTACGCATATTTTTAGCGTAACCTTTTGATTTTCAAGGTTTGTTGTGCCGTCAAGGCTTGTCGATTTATCCGAAAATATCCCGTATAGCCGTGTTCTTTCGGACTATTTTCATCATTGGTTGTGGCTGTGCCCTGAAATTATACTCCAGCCATGCCGGTTTGACCGTAATCACCACCCTGATGGCAGAGCAGGGATTTTTTCAACCCTGTTCCCGGTCCTGGCCGCCCATGGACCCTCGAAACCGCGGCCCGACCCGAATAGCCCCAACCTGGCCATTAAACACCTCCAGGGCATCGAGGACAAGGGGATCACGGGCCAGGGCCCTGCGCTCCAGCCTGGGACTGACAGCGCCGTCAACATCGACCTCGCAATTTCCCTCATCGGATACTTGAAAGGCCAGAGTAAGTGGCTGCTGGAAAAAATCAATGGCAAACTCGGTCAACGGCCTGATGTGCTCATGATTTTTCAACAGATTACAATCAGCC
>JALVAI010000248.1 GCA_027011235.1 Desulfobulbaceae bacterium | reverse complement strand
CAGGATGTAGGTTCCGGCAAGGGAAAATTCCCGTGCATAGCCTCGGGCTATATCGGTCCATTCATCCGGGTGGTCCGGTTCCAGAATCGGCCACACACCGTAGGAAAAAAGCAGGGTACGGCAGGTTCGTTCACTCCGGCTGACCCCGAGAACCCAGGTCGAAAGGCGTAAACGGCTCAGACTGCGGGCCGTATGACCGCTGGCCGTCGGCGTCAGCACCGCAGCCACGGTCTGCAGCCGGGCAATGATGTTTTCGACACTGATACCAAGGGAATCAACAATGGTTGCCCGCGGGGGCGGCGCAGGTTGGCATTGGACGGCCTGTTCCTGGTGGTGGGCCGGAATGGTGGGCTCGGTTGCCTCGGCAATTTTTGCCAGCATCTGCACGGATTCAACCGGATAGTCACCCATGGCCGATTCTTCGGAAAGCATGACACAGTCGGTACCATCTAAAATGGCATTGGCAACATCGGTTGCCTCGGCCCTGGTCGGTCTGCGGTTATGGGTCATGGACATCAGCATCTGGGTGGCGGTGATAACGGGCCTGGCCTGCAGTTTGGCCCTGCGGGTGATGAATTTCTGGGCAACGGCAATATGTTCTATGGGGATTTCAACACCGAGATCACCGCGGGCAATCATAATCCCATCGGAAACGGCAAGGATTTCGTCGATATTGTCGCGGGCCCCGGCCCGTTCGATCTTGGCCAGAATAAATGGCTCATGTCCCATCTCCTGGGCTGCCTCGCGCACCTTGATAATATCGGAGGCAGTATTGACAAAGGATTGACTGACGGCATCGACTCCATGCTCAAGGGCAAACTGCAGACATTGCCGGTCCCGGTCGGTAAAGGCGCTGATGCCAAGATCAATGCCGGGGACATTCAACCCTTTTTTTGAACGCAGTTCCCCGCCCACCTCAACCCTGCAGATGATGTCCGGCCCGGTGACACGTTCAACCTTCAACTGAATAAGGCCATCGGCAAGAAAGAGAATATCGCCCGGCCGGACGGCCTGCGGCAGGGTCGTAAGTGTGATGGAAACACGATGGTGGTCGCCGGGACAATCATCTGCGCTCAGGGTAAAAGAATCGCCCCGGTGCAGGGTGATCGGCTCCCTGGTAAAACTGCCGATCCGAATTTTTGGGCCCGGCAGGTCGGCCATGATGGCCACCCGTTGACCAGCCTTATCGGCGGCGGTACGGATATTTTCTATGGTCCGGGCATGGGTTGAAAAGCTGCCGTGCGAGAAATTCAACCGGGCGATATTCATCCCCGCCCGGATCATTCGCGAAAGTATTTCCACTGTGGTCGATGCCGGGCCAATGGTGCAGACGATTTTTGTCTTGTGGAGCGGTAAGAATGTCATGGTAGGGCTCCTTTAGCAGGGGCGATTATCACTCCCGAGTGTTGTTATCGGGTTTCCATGTAAAGACGCCTGGCTAAGATATTATTTGGATTCCCGATCAAAAGTCTCTCCCTTGCGGCATAGGATAAACGAAGTGGTCAAAATGGAGTATGGATTTGAGGACTTTTGCCGATTCCGTCAACCACGATACTCTACTTTATTTTTCATTTCAAAAAGATTTGGAAAATGTGGCGGCAGGAACTCTTTTTCAGTGTGAGGAAAAAATTGTTTTGGTGGTCAGAAAATTTTTCTACCGAATTGCATCGCGGCAATTCGTTTCGCTATTACGACAAAGACCCATTCTTATTACAGGGTGACTTGACTACCTGTCAGTGTTGAATTACAATTTCACTGTAAAGGTAATTCAACAGGGGGTGAAATTATGCGCAGTACAGTTACCAAAAGAGGGCAGACAGTTATTCCCGCAAAGGTACGTCGTCAGTTCCAGATAGGACCTTCGGATGGTCTGGAGTGGTTTGTTGAGGATAATACAATTCGGGTTGTGCCCGTGAAAAAAGACCCTGTCGCAGCCTTTCGCGGGAAAGGGAAAGGAGGGGCAACAGCCCGGCTATTGGAGGAAAGGCTTGCAGACCGGGTGCACGAATGAAATGCTATGTCTTCGATACGTCGGCAATTCTCACTTTACGGGATAATGAACCCGGTGCTGAACAGGTTGCAGACCTTCTCTATCGCGCCGAACGTGGCCAGGTGAAAGTGTTGATCTCTTTTATCTCGCTGATGGAGGTTTTATACAGAGTGTGGAAAGACGAGGGCGTAGTGGAGGGAAGACTTGCATATGAGCAGGTTCAGTCACTGCCATTGACGATAATACACGAAAACCAATCATTGCTTGAAAAAGCTGCAGCCGTTAAGGCTACCGAGCGTCTTTCGCTGGCCGATGCATGG
>JALVAI010000247.1 GCA_027011235.1 Desulfobulbaceae bacterium | reverse complement strand
ATATGCCGCAGCCAGGGCCACAACAGCCCGAGTATGATCAAACCGATACCACTGTATATCAACAGTCGTCCCATATCAATCTTTCTCCCTCAACCTTTCTCCTGATCGGGTTTCCCCTGCTGGGTTATCATCACACCGGCAAATATAAGCAGTCCGGCCGCAAACTGCCAGCCGGTAAATTTTTCCCCGAGCAGCAGCACCCCAAGCACAACCGCCCAGAGCGGAATCAGGTTGATAAAGGCCGCGGCCTGATTGGCAGGCACCCGGCTGACGCCGAAATTATAGAGGCCATAGGCGCCGACACTGACAAAGGTGCCGAGATAAATGATTGACAACAGGGCCGGCATCGGGATTGTTACCGGCAGGTGAATGTCGGTAATCAGCAGAATCAACGAGAAAAATACAGCCCCGATAACCGATTGCGCCGCGGTCATAAAAAACGGCGGCAGGTCTGCGCTTAATTTTTTCAGCAAAATAATGTATCCTGTGGCGGTGACCATGGCCATAAACTCCAGGAAATTGCCGAGCAAGGGGTGCGGCGCATGCGAGGACACCGAGGCCGCCAGACTGAGCCATACCGCGCCAGTGGCGGCAACAAAGAGGCCGATGATGATCCGCAGGGTCAATCTTTCCCCAAGAAACAGGGCCGCGCCCACGGCCACGAGCAACGGCAGCATGGTGGTGATCAGGGAGGCCTGGGAGGCGCTGGTCAGATTCAGGGCCGCCGCCTCAAAGAGAAAGTAGAGGCAGGGCTCGCAGAGTCCCATTGCCGCCAGCAGCAGTACCTGCTTTTTCCCCGGACGCAGACGGGAAAAAGATCGAAGAAATGGCAAAAAACAGATCGAGGCGATGACCATCCTCACGCAGACCACCAGCATGGGGTCCAGGCTGCCAATGGCATATTTCATGGCCACAAAGGAGCTGCCCCAGAGCAACATGGCTGTAAGCAGCGCCGCCAACGCATACCAGCGGCCAGGGCGACAGCCTGCCCTCACCTGGTCTCACCCGGTCCCGGACCGCATACGGACTTTTGACAATGCATTTTTTTAATATTTTACGCTTTTGATGGATGGATAATGATCGGACCTGAAAAAGACGCAACCATAAACCGGCCCAGGCAACACCGCAAATATTTTGTCCCTTTTTTTCTCCTGCTGTTGCTGTTTTTTGCCCTGCCTGCGGCCATGGCCACCGGCAGCCATGAGCTGATCGATGCCAGCGCCCGCAAGACCTTTCGCATCTACCGGACCATTCCCTGCCTGACATACAAACAGCTCGAGTATGGCCGGGACATCATCCAGGGCCTGGAATACAACAGCCAGCGCATCTTTCGCAAGCTCTGCCTGCTGCCGGGGATCAACTTCAGCACCTGTAACCAGGCCTGGGAACTGCTGCTCGCAACTCGACTGTCCTATGAACAGGTGCTTGCCTTTGAACAGTGGAGCGACCTGCCAGGGGTTGATCTTACCCTTGCCCTGCAGGCGTTGCCGCAAATACAGCAACTCAGCTACGAGGCGGGACGGGCGTTTCGCGCCTACCTGGCCCTGCCCGATATTTCCCCCCGTAACGCCCTGCGGACCATTCCCCTGCTCAACGGCCTCAAAGGCGTCAACAAGCGGGCGGTCCAGGGGTTGATGACCATCAATGACATCGACGCCATCAAGGCCCTGGACGGCATTATCGCCGTGGCCGGGCTGGTCGATCATCAGGCCCGGGCAGCCGACAGTTATGCCCGTATCCATGACATGAACACGGAAACCATGTTCGACACCCTGCCCCTGTTCAAACAACTGCGGCAGGAAGACGCCTGGAACGCGCACAACCTGTTTCGACAAAAGGACATGGACCGCATCGACGGCTGGCTGTGGATCATCCGTTATTTCGCCCTGCCGCCCATGGTGCAGGAGGCCCAGTATTACCGCCAGGACGACGAACACAAAAAAGCATTGCTGCAGGCCTTTTACGACGGTGGTGAAGAGCTGATCTGGAAGATCAACAATTTGCACGCCATCACCGACCGTTTCGGCTTCGAGATTTCAGAGGCAAAACTGAAAACATGGTCGAAAAAGCAGCTCTACGCCCGTTTTCAAAAGCTCTCCCGGCAGGTGCAATACATCTTTGGCAAAAAATTTTACCCGGCCATGGCCCGGGGCAACAGGACGGCCATGATCAGCATCCTGCGCCGGGCGACCGCTGCCGACCGGGTGCAGACCGCGCGCGACCTGAGCTCGGCCAATATCTACGCCCTGCTCGCCCAGGGCAGTGAACTGTACGACTCCTCTTTTCGTGACATCCTGGTCCCCATTCTGAAAAAA
>JALVAI010000246.1 GCA_027011235.1 Desulfobulbaceae bacterium | reverse complement strand
GAGAGAGAATCCGTTTCCATAAAAAAATAAAAAAAATTAAAAAAGATGGCGTCGTAAAAACTTCGATCTACTGCGTCGTGTGTCCTGTGGCTATTCTCGACATACTACATGTATAGTCAAGACCCGCCACAGAACACTACTCCTTGTATATCTGTGTTTTTACTTAGCCATCTTTAAGCATTGTCTGTACTTTTTACGAGTTCATCAAAAAACGAAATTTCGCATTTCCGGCTCGCCCTGCAGCCGGTAGGCACGGTCGATGATCGGGTCCAGTTCGTGCTTTATTTCCTTGTAAGGGCGAATATCCGGCAGGACCGGCAGGAGCTCTTCCACCGGCGGCGGCGCAGTGACCCGCATCTTTTTTTCCAGCTCCTGTCCGGTATGCGGTGTCAGGCCGCCTTCCATGGCCCCTGACTTGTAGGAGTCCGTGCCGCCGAGCCCGCGCAGAAAGCCCATGATGGTGCTGAGGTCGTTTTTCTGATAGAAAATGTTGATCTCCTCGGCAATGGTCTCCTGTTCCTCCCTGAGTTCCTTCAGATTTTCTTTGTATTGTTTAAGATGGTCAACAAGGGCGTTGTAGGTGTCGACAACCAGGTTGCGAAAACGGCTTTTCCGGGTCAGTCCATGGGGCTGCATGCCGGCAAAAACACGTTTTTTGATGGTCGGGGATTCCGCCAGGTAGGGATCGTAGAAAAGTCGTTCGTCCAGACCGGCCACCTGAAAAAAGTCATGGATAACCTGCTCGTTCTTCAGTAGAATATACAGCCGGACAAGATCAAAGCCTATTTTTTGCTCAAGTCTCCTGAAAGCGGTAATAACCAGGTTGTCATATTCCTTGATGTCTTCTTCGATGAGTTTGCGAAAGCCGAAATACCGGTCGGCAATCTCCTTTTTGATCTCATATGAGAGCACTTTGTCGATATCCGGCGCCATGGTACCTCCTTGATTCTTATGGGCTTGTCTACTGAAAGCGTTTTCGCCCGTTTCCCCGTGGCCTTTCATTTCTTTAAACAGTAATTAACCTCAGGTGAATTGTCGATGATATTTCCGGCGCAGCAACATTTTCTTAAAGGTGATGATCGGAGCGGCAGGGTATGAATCCCTCCTTTCGACAGCAGAACGAGATCAAGAACAGGGTGCGCGAGAGTACGGATATCGTCCGTCTCATCGGTGAAAGCATTGAGTTGAAAAAGGCGGGGGCAAACTATGTCGGCCTTTGTCCCTTTCATGCGGAAAAGACCCCGTCTTTTTCGGTCAATCCCTCGCGTCAGTTTTTTCACTGTTTCGGCTGTGGCGAGTCGGGTGATGTCTTTACCTTTATGATGAAGTACCATCGGCTCGGATTTCCCGAGGCCCTGAAGGAGCTTGCCACCCGCGCCGGAATTGACCTGCCGGAGCGAACGCTGTCCCCGGCGGAGCAGCGGCAGCTCAGGCGGCGGGACCGGCTGTATGCCGTCAATGAGGCTGCAGCCACGCTTTATGAGCGGAATCTGCAGCAATCTCCCGCCGCAGCGACCGCCCGCTCGTATCTCGCCGGGCGCGGTATTCCCGATGAATTTGCGGCCCGCTATCGTCTCGGCTATGCGCCGGGACCGGACCAGGGCGGCTGGAATTTTATCACCTCTCTTCTGCAGAAGAACGGCCATAGCGCCGCTGATATCGAACGGGCCGGTCTGGCGGTCAAAAAAGAACGGGGCGGCTATTATGACCGCTTCCGCGACCGGGTACTCTTTCCCATCTATGACATGGGCGGCCGGGTGGTTGCCTTTGGCGGCCGCATCCTTGGGGAAGGGGGGCCGAAATACATGAATTCGCCGGAAAGTGCCATTTTTGACAAGGGCCGCCTGCTCTTCGGGCTCTATCAGCACCGGGAGGCCATTCGCAACCAGCGCCGGGCCCTGGTGGTCGAGGGAAATTTCGATCTGCTGTCACTGGCCGTACATGGAATAGAGAACGTGGTCGCGCCGCTGGGCACCTCGCTGACCAGGCCCCATGTCCGTTCCCTGCGCGGCTACTGTGACCAGGTTGTGTTGCTCTTTGATGGCGATGCCGCCGGCTTCAAGGCGGCCATGCGTTCCGTGCCGTTTTTTCTTGCCGAGCGGGTGGAGGCACGGGTGGCCCTGCTGCCCGATGGGCAGGATCCGGACAGCATGGTCCGGGAACAGGGAGCGGCAGCGGTTCAGGACCTGGTCGCCCAGGCCGCCCCCCTGCCCGAATTTGTCTTTGAGGCCCTGGTGCGCCGCCACGGCCTGACCCTTGACGGCAAGAACCGGATCATCGCCGAGCTGCAACCGCTGCTGGCCGTGGGAGACAGTGACCAGCGGGCCTTGATGATCGCCCATTTCAGTGAAAAACTGGGGGTCTCCCCGGAGCGGATGTCAGCTTCTCCCGTACGGGTTGATTCAAGGGCTGTCCGGAAGGAGGCGGCCGGAGAATGGGCGCGTTTTGACCAGTTGCCCCGCCGCTATCGACAGGTTGTTGATTTTTTGCTGCTCTATCCGGAATACTTTGATGACCTGCTGGCCGCTGGACTGGAAGATGTGGCTGATGACCAGATTCTGAAGGAATTCATACAATTTCTCAAAGAATTGCGGCAGCAGGGTGATTGCACGCCGGAGCGGATATTTTCCTCCCTGCCCGAGGGCGAGGCCCGGAGATACACGGCCAGGCTTTTTTTCGAGGCCGGGAACGGGACAACCGGTGATGAAAGATGTCTGGATGATATGTGTAATGAACTGAAATCCTGGCTGCGGGAAGAACAGAGGGTCCGGGAAGAGGCTGAACTGCTACGGCGGATCAGGGAGGCCCAGGAGGCCGGTGACCGGGAGAAGATGATGGAGCTGTTGCGCAGAAAACAGGAATGCGGAAGAAAAAGAACCGGATTTTGTGATAACTTGTTGAAAAATGAGTAAATACTGGTACATTACAAAACTGTACTCAGTGGCGGAAGGAAAGCGGTCGGTGATGAGAATGCAATTTTTCTCTTGTATTACAACTGGTTATAAGTTCTTTTCATAACGGCTGTCCCCGAGGTAATATATATGGCTGATTGCCCCGGGACGACTGGTTGTCGGATTGGGAATTGCACCCGCATCGCTTGACACGTGTTCGTCAGCACGGGGCGTGGGCGGGTGGCGTTGATCCGGTTAGGTCGGCTTTTTGGGAGAGGAGTGTTTCCGAGAGAAGGTGATGGACGGTAACGATACGGATTTGGAGATGGAGACGGGAAGAGATCCAGCCCTTGATCCCGATGGTCCGATTGATCAACCATCCGGTGACGGGGATGCAGACGAGTGGGAGTTTGCTTTGGGGAAAACCGAACGGAGAATTTCGGACGATCGTCGCACCGGTCGGGACCGGAGACGAGGTGACGGCGGCCGGGTGGGGACGAGCAATGACCCCATGAATATCTATCTTCGGGAGATGGGCAGCCAGTCACTGCTCAGCCATGAAGAAGAGGTGGAACTCGCCAGGTTGATCGAAGAGGGCGAGGCCCGTATTCAGAAAGCTGTTTTACGTGTTACGCCCGGAATTACCGCCCTTAATGATCTTGCCGACCGGCTGCTTTCCGGCAAGGCGAAAATTTCTTCGGTGCTGCGGGGGGTCTCTGAAAAGGATGAAAATGGCCTGCAGGAGATAACCGACGGGCTGCTGGCCCGGATTGAGCAGGCCAATGTCCTGGATGACCGCCGCCTGGAGCTGTTCAGGCAGCTCAAGCAGGTCACCGGCAACGCAGAGGAAGAAAAACGGTTGCAGAATGAAATTCAGGCAATCAGCGAGGAAATATCAAACCTGTTTAGCGATTATCGTCTCTGTTCCAAAGGTGTTTTGTCGGTCGGCAATGCCGTCAAGGAACTGAGCCAGAAGTTCAAACAGGTCCGGGTTGTCGCCCGGCAGCGGGAAATGCTTGCCCTGCGCCGTGAACAGTCATCCGGAGGGGGGCGGCCTGTCACTCCTTCCGAGATCGAGGAACGGATTTCCATGGAACTTGCAGAAACCATGGGGGTTGGCTGGGAAACATTTGATGATATCCTGCAGGAAATAGAGCTGGGGCAGGAAATGGCCAAGCAGGCCAGGGAGGCCCTTGTCCGTTCCAATCTGCGGCTGGTTATTTCGGTGTCGAAAAAATTTCTCAACCGTGGCCTGCAGTTGCCGGACCTGATCCAGGAGGGCAACATCGGCCTGATGAAGGCGGTGGAAAAATATGATTATACCAGGGGATACAAGTTTTCCACCTACGCGACCTGGTGGATCAGGCAGGCCATTACCAGGGGCATCGCCGACCAGGGACGGACGATCCGTCTGCCGGTACACATGATCGAGACCATCAATCGGATGCTCAGGTTTTCCCGGGATTTCCAACGTATCGAGAGCAGGGAGCCAACTCCCGAGGAACTGGCCGAGCAGCTGGGAACGGATGTGGAAAAGGTCCAGATGGCCCTGAAAACCGCCAAGGATGCTATTTCGCTTGATGCGCCGGTGGGTGAAGAGGAGGATTCCCTGCTCAGTGATTTTGTCGAAGACCATGCCCATCCCGATCCCCAGGAAATTTCAATCACCCAGAGCCTGAAACAGTGCCTGTGCAAGGTGATGGACTCCCTGTCCCCGCGGGAGGCCAAGGTATTGCGCATGCGTTACGGTATAGAGGTGGGCTGTGATCATACCCTGGAAGAGGTTGGTCAGTGTTTTTCCGTTACCCGGGAACGCATTCGGCAGATCGAGGCCCAGGCTATCCAGAAACTGCGACATCCGAGCAGGAGTGAAGAGCTTTCCGTCTTCATGACCGATTAGCTGATTACAGGTCGAGTTATGCAATAATTCCGCTCCAGGGTAAACCGTCCGGTTTTGTCCCCTATCATCTATTGTTACTTCATGGGTTAGTCTGTGACGTGTGGCGCAGGTATCAGTGATACAGCCCTGGAATGGCTGACCATCTCCCTGCTGCCGGGAGTTGGCAGCGCAACCCTGTGCCGCCTGGCCCGTCGATACTCCACCCCTTGTTCCCTGGCCCGCCAGGTCGGCAGTGATCCCGATATCAGTCCCCGACTTGTCCGGATTTTGACCGATCCGGATCTGTTGGCCACGGCGAAAAAGCGGGCCGGGCAGCAGCTTGAGCTGCTAAAACGCAATCACATTTCCCTCACCTGTCATGACGGGCCGGATTATCCATCCCGGTTATGTACCCTTGCCGATTTTCCCGTTTTATTATTCTACCGGGGTGATATCTCCCACCTTGAACATCCGGCGGTGGCGCTTGTCGGTTCACGGGCGGCAACGGGCTATGGCCGGGATGTCGCGTATCGGCTGGCCGGTGATCTGGCCCGGCGGGGCATAACCGTTGTTTCCGGAGTGGCGGCCGGCATTGACGGGGCGGCCCACAGCGGTGCCCTGTCAGCGGGCGGGTTTACAGCCGGGGTGCTCGGCTGCGGCCTTGACATTGTCTATCCGCGGGTCCATAAAAAACTCTATCAGGAGATTGGGGATAAGGGTGTACTCCTGAGTGAATACCCATGCGGGACCAGGCCGGACGGATTTCGTTTTCCGGCCAGGAATCGTATCATCAGTGGCCTTGTACAGGGCATCGTGGTCGTTGAAGCCACTCTTCGCTCCGGTTCCCTGATTACGGCCCGCCTGGCCCTTGACCAGGGGCGGGAAGTCTTTGCCGTGCCGGGCCGGGTTGATTCCGCCAAAAGTGCGGGCACCCATCGGCTGTTGCAGCAGGGTGCCCATCTCGTCCAGTCGGCCGATGATATTGTCCGCGAGCTGGGCCTGGCCAGCGGTCCGACTGACAATGATTCTTCCCCTGAGCTTCGGCCGGATGATGCCGCGACCGGGGACGGACAGCGTATCCTGGACTGTCTTGATGTCTATCCGGTTGATATAGATACGATAATGCGGGTAAGTGGACTTGATATGCCCAGGGTGCTTGATCTGTTGCTGCAACTTGAGCTTCAGGGTCTGGTACGACAGCGACCGGGCCAGCTCTATGAAAGGGTCATGCTGACGTAAACCAGGGCCTGGGCTGTGAGAATATCTTGTGCATCCCGGCCGGGCGCGGTAGAATGACGGTTATTCTCCATCCTTTTATTACCAGTGAACAGGAAACAGTATGAAATCAATGATGATCGCCCCGTCTATTCTCTCGGCGGATTTTTCCCGTCTTGGCCGGGAGATTGAAGCTGTCCGGCAGGCAGGGGCCGAGGTTATCCATGTTGATGTCATGGATGGTCATTTTGTCCCCAATATCACCATCGGTCCGCTGGTTGTGCGGGCTGTGCGCCAGGTCACGGACCTCCCGGTTGATGTCCACCTGATGATTACCGAGCCCGACCGCTATCTGCAGGACTTTGCCGATGCCGGGGCCGACTGGATAACCGTCCATGTCGAGGCCTGTACTCATCTGCACCGGACAATCCATCATATCCGGGACCTGGGAAAAAAGGCAGGGGCGGTCCTCAATCCGGCAACCTCCCTTTCCACCCTGGAGTATATCCTTGAGGATGTGGATCTTGTCATGCTGATGAGTGTCAATCCCGGTTTTGGCGGCCAGTCGTTTATTTCGTCAACCCTGGAAAAAATACGCAAACTGCGGACCATGCTCGACCGGGTCAATCCCGGTGCCGGCATTGAAATCGATGGCGGCATCAGCCCGAAAACCATTGCTGCAGTGGCCGAGGCCGGGGCAAATATCTTTGTCGCCGGTTCGGCGGTCTATGGACGGGATGATTACGGGGCGGCAATAGCTGAGTTGAAGCGGCTGGGGGGCTTTGCTACCGACTGACTAAAATTTTTCACACACAGGGGGAGATATGGAATTTCTCGATTTTTCAGAGTTGGCCGCTGTCGGTAAACTGCAGCATTATGCCCAGTCACCCTGTGATTTGACAGAGCCGGCCCTTCTTTCCGGCCATCGTTTTGCCAAATATCATCTGTCAAGCTGTGGTTTTGATCTGCTGTACGCGTGCCAGCGTCTCGATGATGCGGTATTGACCGCCCTGCAGGAACTTGCCGATGAGGCCGAACTGGTGGAAAAGTTCCTGGCCATGAAACAGGGAGCGGTGCTGAACCGGATCGAGGGTTTTCCTTCCGAAAATCGGCAGGTTCTGCATACCAGCAGCAGGGATGTTTTTCGAGATAATCCCGACCATCCGCCATCGGTAGAGCAGGCCAAAAAACAGCTGGCCCGTCTGCGCGCATTTCTAAAAGACCTTGAGTCCAGTCGCATCGTCAATCAGGCCGGTGAGCCCTTTACCACCATGGTCCAGGTGGGCATCGGCGGCTCCGACCTTGGCCCCCGCGCCCTCTGTCTGGCTCTTGCCGCCTGGGGCCGCCCGGATCATCGGGTTGATTTCATCAGCAATGTTGATCCCGATGATGCCGCCCGGGTGCTGGCCGGGGTTGACCTCTCCCGAACCCTGGTCAATGTGGTATCCAAAAGCGGCACCACCCTGGAAACCGTGACCAATGAACGTCTGGTCCGGGAGACCTTTGCCCGGGCCGGACTTGACCCGACCCGTCATCTTGTCGCCGTTACCGGTAAGTCCAGTCCCATGGATGATCCGGCCCGGTATCTTGCCACCTTCCATATGTATGACTATATCGGCGGCAGATATTCGGCGACTTCCATGGTGGGGATGGTCACCCTGGGATTTTTGCTTGGTTATGACTGCGCCCTGGAGGTTTTGTCCGGAGCGCATGCCATGGACAGGGCGGCCGAAGAAAAAAATATTCGACAAAATATTCCACTCCTGATGGCCATGATCGGTATCTGGAACCATAACTTTCTGGGGTTCCCCACCCATGCCGTCCTGCCGTACAGCCAGGCCCTTGTGCGTTTTCCTGCCCATCTCCAGCAATGTGATATGGAGAGTAACGGCAAGTCCGTCACCCGGCTGGGCGGTCCGGTTCGTTGGCAGACCGGGCCCGTGGTCTGGGGAGAGCCGGGTACCAACGGCCAGCACGCCTTTTATCAGCTGCTGCACCAGGGCACCGAGATCGTGCCGGTGGAGTTTATCGGTTTCCGCCATAGCCAGTATGATCGGGATTTCAGGGTTCAGGGCACGACAAGCCAGCAGAAACTGGTGGCCAACATGTTGGCCCAGTCGTTGGCCATGGCCCGGGGAAGAGACCATGATAACCCCAATAAATATTTTCCAGGTAACCGTCCCAGCCTGGTCCTTCTTGCAGATCGATTGACCCCGTCCACCATGGGTGCTCTGCTGGCCCTGTATGAACA
>JALVAI010000245.1 GCA_027011235.1 Desulfobulbaceae bacterium | reverse complement strand
GTTCACCGGTTACCCGCATGGGCAGGGTGCAGGGAACCCGGGTGCCGATACGTACCACCTCGATGGAGGGAATTTCCCTGAGCCGGCCCAGGATATACTCAAGCCTGCTGTCATCCAGAAGCAGGGGATCACCGCCGGAGAGCAGGACCTCTCGTATTCGGGGGGTCTTGCTCAGGTAATTGAATCCGGCCTCAAGTGTCTGTTCAGTGATACGCATTCCTGGCGTTCCCACCTTCCTTTTTCGGGTACAGAAACGGCAGTACATGGCGCATTTATTACAGACAAGAAAGAGGGCCCGGTCAGGATATTTATGGACCAGGTTGGCAACGGGACTCAAACGTTCCTCGGCCAGGGGATCAGTCATGCCATCGGCATCGTCAAGTTCCCGCAGGTCGGGAACGGCCTGCCTGTAAAGCGGTTTTCCGTTTTTTTTGATCAGGTCAAGGTAATAGGGATTGATTCGCAGCGGATATCTTGCCGCCACCCGAGCAAGATCATGGCTGTTGCCTCCCAGATGCCGGACAAGTTCTTGGGGAGAGGTTATGCTTTTTTTCAGGATTTTTTGCCAGCTTGTCATTGCCTGTCCTGGTGGAGAGTGCTACAAGTGAGAAAAGAGTGAAAAATTCTCAATGGGAGAATTCTTTGTACTTTTTTCTATTTTTGTAATTGGTAGATGTTGTTCATGTCCCGCTGTCAGCGAGGGAGTATACGAAATGTCAGAAAATTCCGCTATATTCAAATATGATGAGTATGGTAACACCCGGGAAATCTATGTGTATGATTCCGGTACCAGCATCCACGGCAATTCCTTTATTAACAAGGGGACTGCCTTTACCTTTGAGGAGAGGAGGCGTCTTGGTCTTGTCGCCATGCTTCCTCCGGCGACAAGGAGTCTGGAAGACCAGGTGGAAAACAGCCGTTACAAGGTGGAGAACAAAAACAGCGATATTGAACGCTTTATCTATATCCGTTCCCTGTTTGACCGTAACGTCACCCTGGCCCATGCTCTGATAAAAAGCGACATTGCCCGCTATATGTCAATTATCTACACGCCCACCGTCGGCCTTGCCTGCCAGCATTTCTCTTCCATGTTCAGGTCCGCCAACGGCCTCCATTTTTATCCGGGCAATATCGAATATGCCGAGGATGTGCTCCGCCGGTTCCAGACCCGGGACATCAGGGTGGCGGTGGTGACCGATAACCAGGGCATTCTCGGTATTGGCGATCAGGGCGCCGGCGGCATTGCCATTTGCGTGGGCAAACTGATGCTGTACACCCAGGGTGCGGGAATTGCTCCCTGGCACTGTCTGCCCATATCTCTTGACGTGGGGACGGACAATCAGGACCTGCTTAACGATGAGGAGTATCTGGGCTGGCGGCATCCCAGGATCAAGGGGGACGAGTACATAAATTTTGTCCAGCGTTTTGCCCGTGCCTTTCGTAATGTCTTTCCCAATGCACTCTGCCAGTGGGAGGATTTTTCCAAGCAGAACGCCTTTGCCATTCGTGACGCCTATCTCCATGACCTGATCTCCTTTAACGATGACATCCAGGGCACCGGCGCAGTGGCATTGGCCGGCATCCTGGCGGCCATGCGCCTGAAAAGAGAATCCCTGCGGGACCAGGTATATCTTATCCACGGCGCAGGGGCCGGTGGCGTCGGCATTGCCGAACAGATCAAGACCGCCCTTTGTGAGGAGGGACTGTCCAAAGAGGAGGCCCTGTCCCGAATTTTTGCCCTGGATTCCCGGGGACTTATCACAACGGATCGGGACATGCTGCCCTATAAACGGAAATTTGCCAGGGATCCGGCAAGCCTTGAATGGCTGAAGGAAGACGCGGACCTGCACCTTGAGAACGTGGTCAAAAAGGCAAAGGTCACGGTTTTGATAGGCACCTCCGGACAGGCGGGTTGTTTCAATCGCGATGTTGTTGAGTCGATGATGAAAAATTCGGCCAGGCCGGTCATCATGCCCCTTTCCAATCCCACCGACCACGCCGAGGCCATTCCTGCGGATATCTACCGGTGGACGGACGGGCGCGCCCTGGTTGCTACCGGCTCGCCCTTTCCCGATGTTGAGCATGGCGGCAAAACTTACAGAGTGGGCCAGGCCAATAATGTCTTTGTTTTTCCGGGGGTCGGTCTCGGCACCCTGACTTCGGGGGCCAGGGAGGTGAGGCCTGAATTTTTTACTGCTGCGGCCCGGGCCGTTGCCAGCACGGTAACAGCGGACCAGTTACAGCAGGGAGCTCTGCTGCCGGAGGTAACCGCCCTGGCCGATGTCAGTCTCAAGGTTGCCCAGGCCGTCGGGGAGTCGGCAATCAAGCTCGGAGTGAGCAGGAACTGCGCCTTTTCCACCTTTCAGCACCAGGATGACCCCACCCGGCTGAAGGAACTTATCCGCAGGTTCCGCTGGAGTCCTGATTATCTGCCCCTGGTCGCCATGTAATTTCTATTTATTTGTCAGCAACAGCACGTCGACTGTGCCGGGGTTTTTTGCTTTTCGTTGGTCAGGCTTTCTGGTACGATACATATTTTCAGGATGGATGGCTTTGTGAAGGATCCAGGTTGTTAGCAATGATGGCATCGTAACAACTTCGATCTACTGCGTCGTGTGTTCTGTGGCGATTCGTGGGCATACGACATGCATAGTCAAGTGTCGCTACAGAACACTGCTTTTTGTATATCGGTGTTTTTACTTAGCCATCATTAAGCATAGTCTGGTTTTTTACGAGTTCATCAGTTATTTACAGCCTTTCGTCTTTCGGCATGGTGCCGGCGGGCGAGTATAATCATCTACAGATATGGAGGTAGTATGTTTCGTAAGATATGTCTCTCTTTCGCAGCCGTTGTAATTTCCGTGGCCCTGATGTCGGTCCCGGCCTTTTCCAAACCCATTGTTATCAAATTTTCCCATGTTGTTGCCGAAAATACACCCAAGGGCCAGATGGCCAACAAGTTCCGTGACCTGGTCAAGGAACGTCTTGGAGGCAAGGTCGTGGTTGAGGTGTATCCCAACTCCCAGCTTTTTGGAGACAACAAGGTCCTTGAGGCCATGCTTCTTGGTGATGTCCAGATGGCGGCGCCTGCCCTGTCAAAGTTCAGCCGCTATACAAAAAAACTGCAACTCTACGATCTGCCGTTCCTCTTTAAGGACATGGCTGCTGTTGACCGTTTTCAGCAGAGTCCTGCCGGGGAAAAATTACTCAACTCCATCAGTAAAAAGGGGCTTGTCGGACTCGGCTACCTGCATAACGGTCTGAAACAGCTCTCTGCCTCCAAACCGATTCGGGTGCCCGCCGATGCCAAAGGGCTCAAGTTCCGCATCATGTCCTCGGATGTCCTGGCCGCCCAGTTCAAAGCTGTTGGGGCCACGCCGCTGAAAAAACCTTTTTCCGAGGTGTTTACCCTCCTTGAGACCAAGGCCATTGACGGTCAGGAGAATACCTGGTCCAATATCTATTCCAAGAAATTTTTTGAGGTTCAGCCCTATATCACCGAGTCCAATCATGGTCTCCTTGATTACATGGTTGTTACCTCTGCTGAATTCTGGAACAGTCTGCCCGCCGATGTCCGTGGTGTGGTAAAAAAATCTCTTGATGAGGCCATTGCCTTTGGCAACAAGGTTGCCGCTGAAAAATCCAAGGCCGATAAACAGAAAATCATTGATTCCAAGCGCAGTGAAATCATTGAGCTGACCCCGGCAGAACGCGCCCAGTGGGTCGAGGTGATGAAACCGGTCTGGAAACAGTTTGAAGGACAGATCGGCAAGGACCTGATAGACGCTGCCTACAGTTCAAATCAGGCCAAGTAATTTTTTTATGTGATTTTTCAGGGGCCGTTTCTGTCGGGGGACGGCCCCTGGTTTCAAGAGGTCCTGTATGTTACGTCTTATTGGTCGTGCGGAAGAGGCAATTATCTGTTTGCTGATGTCATTGACGACCCTGCTGGTTTTTGTCGATGTTGTCATGCGTTTTGGTTTTAATTCCGGCTTTATGTGGACCCAGGAGCTGACATTGCATATGTCGGCCTGGTTTGTCCTGTTTGGAGCTTCCTATGGTATAAAGGTCGGGTCACATATCGGTGTGGATGCCTTTGTCAAGCTGTTCCCGCGGACCGGTCGACGTATTTTGTCGGCCATCGGCTGCCTGTTGGGTTTGTCCTATTGCGGGCTTATTCTCTATGGCAGCTGGATCTATCTTGCCAAAGTCAAGCGAATCGGTATTGAGTTGGAAGACCTTCCCATACCTGCCTGGATCGCCCATGGCATGCTGATCGTCGGTTTTACCTTTCTTACCATCAGGCTTGGTGTTCTGCTTTGGGATATCATCACCAACCGGGCCGATGGCTTTCGATATGCCAATGAGGCGGAAGAGAGCATGGAACTGGTTGAGGAACTGCAGGGAGAGGAGGTGAAGGTATGACCACCGCGGCCCTGTTTATCCTGCTGTTTGTCTGTATGCTGCTGGGCATGCCCATTGCCCTTGCCCTTGGTTTTTCAAGTATTACAACGATTCTGTTTTTTTCCCATGATTCACTGGCCTCGATTGCGCTCAAGCTCTTTGAATCGCTATCCGAGCATTACACCCTGCTAGCCATTCCTTTTTTTATTCTTTCTTCGGCCTTTCTTTCCACCGGCGGGGTGGCAAAACGGATTATCCGATTTGCCTTGAGTCTGGTCGGTCATATACGTGGCGGCATGGCAATGGCCTCGGTCATGGCCTGTATGATATTTGCCGCTGTATCCGGGTCTTCACCGGCAACGGTGGCCGCCATCGGCAGTATCGTCATTGTCGGCATGGTCAAGGCCGGCTATCCGGAAAGTTTTGCTGCCGGTGTCATCACCAATGCCGGCACTCTCGGTATCCTGATACCTCCATCCATTGTTATGCTGGTATATGCGGCCGCAACCGAGGTCTCGGCGGCCCGGATGTTCATGGCCGGGTTTCTGCCCGGTCTGCTCATGGGATTGATCCTCATGATCGCCATTTATATTGCCGCCCGGGTAAAGAAGATTCCAGCCCAACCGTGGCGCGGATTTGGGGAGGTGGTAAGCGCCGGCGCGGCGGCATTTGGCGGCCTGATGTTGATTATTATTGTGCTTGGGTCCATCTATGGCGGTATTGCCAGCCCCACCGAGGCAGCCGCTGTTTCCGCTGTTTATGCCTTTGCGGTGGCGGTTTTCGGCTATCGTGATATTGGCCCGCTCAAAGATGTGCCGTGGCGGCTGGAGGGAGAAAGCTATGGGGCGGCATTTTTCAGGAACTCCGGACAGATGCTGCTGGCCCTGCCCAAATGCGTGACCGACAAGGATGTCAACAAGGTGCTGCTGGATGCCTCCAAGGTATCCATCATGCTGCTCTTTATCATCGCCAATGCCATGCTCTTTGCCCATGTGCTGACCACGGAACGAATCCCCCACCATCTGGCGGAGCTGATTGTCCACTGGGGCCTGCCGTCCTGGGGATTTCTGGTGGTGGTCAACCTGCTTCTGCTTGCCGCCGGCAATTTTATGGAGCCTTCGGCAATCCTGCTGATCATGGCGCCCATTCTCTTTCCCATAGCCCTGAAACTGGGCATCGATCCCATTCATCTCGGTATTATCATGGTTGTCAACATGGAGATCGGTATGCTGACTCCGCCGGTGGGGCTTAATCTTTTTGTGACCGCCGGCATCACCGGCCACAGTATCGGCTGGGTCATCAGGGCAGCGCTTCCCTGGTTGCTGCTGCTGTTGTTCTTTTTGATTATTATAACCTATGTGCCGCAGGTATCGCTTTTCCTGCCTGAGTTTCTGGACAAATTGCACGGATATTAAAACGGGACCAGCCCGATAATCGTCGGCAGGGGGAATGATGCTCCTCATGGTATCCTGTTGCCGACACGCCGGGGAGGGGAAGTATGCAGTCATTGCCTGAAATCAAGAAAATTCTTTACGTGACCGATCTGGGAAAACATACCCGGCCGGTATTTCGTTTTGCGCTCAGCCAGGCACGTCATTATAATGCCGAACTCCTGATGCTGCATGTGGTTGAACCCCTTGGCGCCACTGGCCGCTTTGTCATGGACACCTATCTTGACGAAGAAGCTATCAGGCGTTTTCAGGAGGAGGGGCAACGGGAGGTGCTGGCCAGGATGAAACAGCGGTTGCGCCGTTTCTGTGAAGAGGAAACAGGGGCCTGTAAGCTGGGCAGCCCGCCGGTGGCAGAGATTCTTGTCTCATCCGGAAAACCGAGTGAAGAGATATTGCGGCTGTCCGACAAACACGGGGTGGATTGTATTGTTATCGGCAGAAGTACCCATGCCCTACTTGGCGGCAACATGATGGGGTCAACGGCCAGACGGGTCTGTCGGCACAGCCGGGTGCCTGTTCTCCTTGTGCCTAACAGATAGCCGATCCGCAGTCCCTATCCCAGGGCAACGTCTAAGGTCATCATCAGGGCAAATCCGACCATGACACCGATGGTTGCCACGTCCGAATGCTTCTGTGCCTGTGATTCCGGGATCAATTCCTCGGCAACCACATAGATCATTGCCCCGGCGGCAAAGGAGAGGGCATAGGGGAGTAGTGGACGCATCAGGAGGACCGCCGCCGCGCCGACAAGCCCGGCAACCGGCTCCACCAGGCCAGAAAGCTGGCCGTACCAGAAACTCTTCAACCGTGACATTCCTTCCCGTCGCAGCGGTACAGAAACAGCCGCCCCTTCCGGAAAATTCTGAAGACCGATTCCAAGGGCCAATGCCATGGCGCTGCCAAGGGTTGCGCCGGGGAAACCGGCGGCCACTGCCCCGAAGGCAACACCTATCGCCAATCCTTCCGGTATGTTGTGCAGGGTAATGGCCAGCACGAGAAGAATGGAGCGGTGCCAGTTGGTGTGAATCCCTTCTGCCTCGCTGACGGGAAATCCTGGATGCAGGTGAGGGAGTATTTTGTCGGTAATCCAGAGAAACAGGCCGCCGCCGAGAAAACCGAGCAAGGGCGGCAGCCAGGCGATTCCGCCGTTTTCCTCAACCATGGAAATGGCCGGCGCCAGTAAAGACCAGAAACTGGCAGCAATCATGACCCCGGCCGCTCCCCCAAGCATGCCGTCCATAACCTTTCGATTCACGGATTTAAAGAAAAAGACCAGGCAGGCGCCAAGGGCGGTAACCAGCCAGGTGAAGCCGGTACCGATCAGGGTCTGCTGGATAGGGGAAAGATGTTGGAACCAGAACTGCATTATATGACTCCCTGCCGGGTTAACCTGGATATTCTCCTGAAGTGTAGCGGATATTGTGTCGATACAGAAGGATTTTTTTTCCGCGCAGTCATGAATTTTTTCCTCTCTGTTACAGGTTTTATTACAAATCAGTAATCCTCTGCACTACCGTTTTTTGTTGCTTTGCTGGCACATGGTGGTAAAGATTATGATACCACTTTGAGGTAGGGAGGTTTTCTTTGGTTTGTCATTTTGGTTATAGGAGGAACAGATGCGATCTTTTTTTATGCTATGCCTGGGGCTATCTTTTGTTGTCGTCTGTATGGCCCAACCGGCCTTTGCGAGGCCGCAAAAACGTTATGATAAACGAAGCGGTATGTGTCGTTTCCTTGCAGCAGGGCGCCTGGATTGGGAAAGTGAACCCTGGGGAACAGGCGGGATTAAATTCCGTGAAGTCTGCAAGAGTTGTCATTATAAAAATAATACCAAGGGCGCCAGGTTCCTCCATGCCGAATCCTATACGCCAAGGGCATGGAATGCCATTTTCGCCAAACGACGGAAAAAATGTGCCCGGGATGGTTCCTGGGATGTCTTGAGCCCGGAGGAGTTGCGGTTGGTCAATGATTATCTGTACCGGAACGGTGACTGGACCTATGATCCCAACTCGGCTGATTCCTGTGGCTGATAGGAAAACAGACTTCTCCCGGTCGGGAGAAAAAACAGGGCGTCACTCTTCCCGCTTTCCGAGTCTTTGCTGCCTGAATGGAAAAAACAAAGCAGACGCGCAAGCGTAAATGGGCACATCGCTTATAACTATCTGTTTTAATATGACTTAAACCGATGCGGCATGGGTGCTGGGATAGGGTAATTGCCAAAGAAAGATGCCAAAGGAAGAAAGTTTTTTTCCTTGCAAGAATTGTCGGTATGTCATTTTCGCTGTACCAGCAACAGTGGATTTAGATTTGCATTTTTTCATGGTTTCCGGCATAGTGTACTGCACATAATTTATCCGGTGCCGGGGATCGTGGTGGTCTCTGGAGAATAGGGAATAC
>JALVAI010000244.1 GCA_027011235.1 Desulfobulbaceae bacterium | reverse complement strand
GGTCATGACCTGGGAACCTGGCAGGTAAAAAAGGGCGCAGGCCAGGACAGTGCCGATCAGGCTGATGATCTGGTTGTCCGAGCGGACGGAGATGAACAGACCGATGGCAAGATAGGCCGCGGACAGGAAAAAGGTAGCCAGGTACCCGGCCCCCACCGGTCCCCAGTCCAGGGGACCGATAAACGAGACCGTGACCGGCAGCGGCAGGGTTAGGGCCAGGGCCACTGCCACCAGGGCCAGGCCGGCCAGGAATTTTCCCAGCACCAGGGCCGTGGGTGAGACCGGCGCGGTCAGAAGGAATTCAATGGTGCCGCTGCGTCGTTCTTCCGACCACATACGCATGGTCAGGGCAGCGCAGAGAAAGATGAGCAGGGCCGGCATCCAGGAAAATAATGGCCGGATATCTGCAATATTACGGGCAAAAAATGTTTCCAGCCAGAAGACAATAAACAGGGTGACCAGGAGAAAGGAACCAAAAAAGATAAAGGCCACCGGGGTTGCAAAAAAGCCTCCAAATTCCTTGCGGGCGACTTGCAGAACCGTTTTCATGAATCCATCCTCCTCTTTCCGGTGGTAATTTCGCCAAAAATCGTTTCCAGGGTCCGTTGTTCCCGGTGCAGCTCAAAGACCTTCCAGCCATAACCAAGCAGGGTGCGGGCAACAAGGGCGGCGGTTTCGAAATGGTCGCAGTCTTTGGCAAGAGACAGGCTGTATTGTTTGATATTGTTCCGGGATGGAGCGGGGACAATGGCGCTGATTGCATCTATTTTGGCCGCCAGCGTTTCCAGCGCGGGGCCGTCCGCGTCCGTGGCAAGCAGCAGACGGCTGCCGCGCTGCAGTTCTTCAAGGTCGGCGTCAAGGGCCTTGCTTCCGTTTTTGATAATGATGACCCGGTTGCAGACGGCCTGCACTTCCTGGAGGATATGGGTGGAAATGATTACAGTGGCCTGGCTGGCCATCTCCCGGATCAACGCCCGCATGTGCATGATCTGGGTGGGATCAAGGCCGTTGGTCGGTTCGTCAAGAATCAGGATTTCCGGTTTGTGAACAATGGCCTGGGCCACCCCGAGACGTTGCCGATACCCCCTGGACAGGGTGGATATTGGCTGTAGGGCCTTTTCAACCAGGCCGGTACGCTCGATGGTTGCGCCGATCACAGCGGCCCGTTCTCCGGCGGGAACGTTATGGAGACCGGCGGCGTAGTCGAGATATTCGATAACGCTCATCTCCGGGTAAATCGGACAGTTTTCCGGCAGATACCCGATCCTGGCGTGGACCTCTTTCGGGGCGTCTTCCGGGTTGAGACCGTTGATGCTGATGGTGCCGGAGTCTGGTTCGAGAAATCCGGTCAGCATTTTCATGATAGTTGTCTTGCCGGCCCCGTTATGGCCGAGCAGGCCGACTATTTCACCCTTGCCAATGGTAAAGGATACCCCGTCAACGGCAACAAAGTCGCCATACGAACGGGTCAAACCATCCACTGTGATCATTATTTTACTCCATTTGCAGCCATGGCCTGACCGAATTTGCACGTTTCGGCCGTCATGCCATGAAAAGGCCCGAACCACAGGGTAACGGGCGGTTTTCAGAAAGCCGTACCGGAGTTTTTGTCAAACGGAAGCAGTGAAGAACCGCTGGTTTCGGACGCAATCCGATATGTCCATTCAGGGACATACAGGAGCTTTCAACTCAAGGTCTTCTTCCTGTGCCTCGATAATTGTTGGGGGGAGATGGCCTGCGGGAAAAACGTGGTTATATCGGATTGTGACTGATGGTGGAACTTACTGCGCGCTAACTGTTTCCTCCGGAATATCTGACGATATGAAAGAGAACAATTCAGTTTTTCAGGTCGGGATGAAAAATAAACATCGGCACAACGGTTGTCAAGCAGGCCGGCAGGAAAAAGTTGTGATCTGGAAGGATAACTTATAAAAAAAATGTTGTTACAGCTGGTTGCTGGTTGACGCTGCCTGTTCCTTTTCATGCTCCAGGATGAGGTCCGCCAGGCCCTGAATAAAGAGCGGGTCGTCGTTGAGGCCGGGGGTGGAGCGCAGTTCCATGCCCAGGTCCCGGGCCATCCGGCGATAGAGGATGTCTATTTCATACAGGGTTTCCACATGATCGGAGACAAAGGGGACCACGAGAAAAAGAAAGAAAAAGGGGACAGATTTATTTTTTTAGCTCGTCATTCGGAGGATAATTGGGTAGTTTTGAGCATGCCTCGATCAGCCAGAATAAGTGTACTTGCATAAATTATTATAAAATTTTAGCGTAGGTTTTGAGATTAAATGAAATCGAGTTGGGCAATCGTTTTTTATTGTAATGCCATACATG
>JALVAI010000243.1 GCA_027011235.1 Desulfobulbaceae bacterium | reverse complement strand
GTATATTTAACCGTTTTTATGTATTGATGGGCGGGTGTAGCTCAGTTGGCAGAGCACAAGCTTCCCAAGCTTGGGGTCGCGGGTTCGAGCCCCGTTGCCCGCTCCAATGGGCACTCTTCAATACATTGATTTGCTTTTTTGGGTGAATCAACCGGCCATACATTGATTGGGAATCAATGTACGAGAAAGTGGGCTCTGCCCGCTTTTTTTATTGCCTTTTTATCCGAAAATAGCCTACGAAGTTGTGTTCTTTCGGACTATTTTCACCATTTGTTGTGGCCGGGAAGGCAAAATATGCTCCAGCCATGCCGGTTTCTTCGAAGGCGCGGATGGTCTGTTGTATTGATGAACGGAAATTTAACGGACATGTATGGTGGGTGACGGGACGGTTGGTGTTATAGCGCAGGTGGAAGAGTTTATTGTTCCCCTGTTGACCGATATGGACATCGAACTGGTGGACATCGAGTTTCGGCGGGAAGGACACGGCTGGGTGCTGCGGCTCTTTATTGACCGGCCCGGCGGTGTGACCCTGGATGACTGCACACGGGTAAGCCGCGAGGTCTCCAGTTATCTCGAGGTCGAGGACCCCATCGAGCATGCCTATCATCTCGAGGTCTCTTCACCCGGCCTGGAACGTCCGCTGAAGAAAGAAAAAGATTTTATTCGTTTTTCCGGCCGAATGGCCCGGATTAAATTACGGGAAAAACGAAATGATCAACGGGTATTTATCGGTAGACTGCAAGGTATGAATAATGGAGAGGTCCTTCTTGATGTTGACGGACGGACCGAGAGATTTTTGCCGGCGGACATTGCGCGGGCCAGGTTGATTCTTGAGTAACGTGGTTTCTTGGGACCACGGCGACGACAAAATGGTGCCTTGAATAATTAGAATTTTCGCTTGAGGTCAAGGAACAGGAAAATTAAAAAGCGCAGCATATTAGACATATGTGAGCATTTTTAATTTTCCTGTGACGCAGAGATCGGGCGAAAAAACAATTTTTCAAGGTGGCCAAATAAGTGAGTCCGGTATGAGAGGTTACAGGCCAACCGGCAAAGCTGGAGTAAAATCATGGTGGGAACGGAAAATTTAAAGAGAATTCTCGATCAGATTTGCCGTGATAAGGGCATTGACAGGGCATTGTTGATTGATGCCATTGAAGAGGCTGTCCGGTCTGCGGTCAGGAAAAAGTTTGGCAGCCGGCGGGACATCGAGGTGCAGTTTAATGAAGAGCTCGGTGAAATCGAGGTGTTTCAGTACCGGACCGTGGTGGAAGAGGTCTTTGACGAGGAAACGGAAATTTCCCTGGATGAGGCGCGGAGGCTGGATCCTGAGGTTGAGCTGGAGGATGATCTCGGGGAGAAACTTGACAATATAGCCGATCTTGGCAGGATAGCGGCCCAGTCGGCAAAACAGGTGATCATTCACCGGATGCGGGATGCCGAACGCGAAGTCATTTACGATATGTTTCGTGATCGCCAGGGAACCATCGTCAACGGGATTGTCCAGCGTTTTGAACGGGGGAAGATGATCGTCAACCTGGGGCGGACCGATGCTGTCCTGCCCAGGGAGGGACAGATCCCCAAACGCTCCTTCAAACAAGGTGATCGTATTCGTGCCTACCTGCAGGAGGTGCGCCAGGACAGCAGAGATGCGCAACTGGTGCTCAGCCGCACCTGCAACGAGTTTCTTATTAAACTTTTTGAATTGGAAGTTCCTGAAATTGCAGAGGGTATCGTCAAAATAATGGGGTGCAGCCGGGAGCCCGGGTTCCGGGCCAAGATTGCGGTGTCCTCCATCGAATCGGATGTTGATCCGGTGGGAGCCTGTGTCGGTCTGAAGGGGTCGCGGGTACAGAATGTTGTCCAGGAATTGCAGGGGGAGCGGATCGATATTGTTCCCTGGAGTCCTGATCCGGCCAAATATGTGTACAATGCCCTGGCGCCGGCGGAAGTTTCCATGGTCATTGTCGATGAGGAAAATAAACTTCTGCTGGTTGTTGTTCCGGATGATCAGCTGTCTCTGGCCATCGGTCGGCAGGGGCAGAACGTGCGGTTGGCATCCAAACTGATGAATTGGCGTATTGATGTCAAGAGCGAACAACGGTATGCAAATCTTGAAAATCCCGGTTATCGGAGTCTGATTGCCATCGAGGGCGTTGATGAGGGGATGGCGGACCGTTTTTTTGCCGCCGGAATCCTTTCCGCGGCTACGCTGGCCGAAATGGAGCCGGGAGAGATTGCTGCCGCCGGCCGAATAGGAGAAGAGCAGGCCGAGACAATAAAGATCCTTGCCGCTGAAATTCCGCCGGTGGACATGGAGAGTGAACAGCAGCCCGCAGCGATTGATCGGGCTGAACCAGGTGGGGACGGGCAGGGACCAGGGCCCGTTGCTGGGGAGGCTGAGGCCCCGGGACCGGCGCCTGAAGATGCCGCGGCGGAAACCGCTGGTTCCTCGCAGGAGGAAGATGCACCGGCAGAGAATCAGCCGGCCACCGGAGACGATAATGCTAAATCCCAATGAAGCGGGGGCATGTGCCTGTACGTACCTGCAAGGGATGCGGAGCCAGGCGGCCCAAGCGGGAATTGCGGCGTTTTGTGTTGGACAGAGGTGTAATGGTGGAGAGCAGGATATTTCCCGGACGTGCAGTATACTGCTGCCGACAGGAGTCTTGCTTGGAACGATTGTTGAAGAATAAGAAAGGGTTGAACCGGGCATTTCGTTATAAAGTATTGACGAAACAGGACAGGAGTATTGAATGAGCAGGGTCCGTATTTATGAGTTGGCCAAAGAGGCGGGACTGAAAAGCAAGGAGCTGGCTGATAAGCTTATAGCCTTGGGATATCCGATCAAAGGGCATAGTTCAACGGTGGATGAAGATATGGCTGCCGAGATTCGCCGCAAGGTGTTTGGACACGGGGCGGTTGAGGTCACCGATGAACATATCCAGATGAAAAAACGGCCGACAAAGGTGCGCAGACGGACAAAAACGGTTGTCCGCCGCCGCTCCAAGGCCCAGAAGGAAAAGGCCGCCAGGGAGGAAGAGATCAGTCGGGCCGTGGAGACAACCCCGGACGAGCCGGTGAAGGAATCTTCCGAACCTGTGGTCGAGAGTGTTGCTCCGCGGACCGGGGAGATGGAAGAAGTAAAACCGGTCGCTGCCGATGAAGAATCCCGACCAGTTTCTGCCGATGAAACAATCGAGGCGGACACGGAACCGGACGGGGAGAAATCTGAAGGGGAATCACCGGCCTCTGTCCAGGAAGAAGGGGAGACCAATCAGGAACAGGAAACACCCCAACCGGCAACAGAATCTGTTGAGGAAGAATCCGCTGCCGCCCCTGAGGAACCGGAAGAAAAACAACCCGAAGAGCCGAAACGTCCCAAAAGTCTGGCCAGGGTTGTGGGACAGGTCACCATCCAGGTCCCGGAGAGGAAAACACGTCCTGCAAGGCGGCCCGCTCGCTCAAAACAGGCAGGTGGCGGCCCCATGCAGGAACCGTTGAATATTGGTGATCGTGGCCCGGCACGGGGGAAGAAAAAGGGCAAGCGGGTGGTTGCCATCGGCAGTGAGCAGGACAGGTCCAGAAAGGGAGGCAAGGGCGGCAAGAAGGGGCGTCGCCGCATTGATTTTTCCCGGAATGGCGATGTCGAGTATATGCGTCCCCGCCGCGGACGGAAAAGAAAGGATGCTTCCAGGAAAAAATCGGCGCCCCAGACGCCTGTTGCTGAGACAAAGGCGATCAAGAAACGGATCAAGGTGGTGGAAACCATTGCCGTTGGCGAGCTGGCCAAGAGAATGGGTGTCAAGGTGGGGGAGGTGATCGCCAAGCTCATGGGGCTTGGGGTCATGGCCACCGTCAACCAGTCCCTCGATGTTGATACGGCCATCCTCGTGGCATCGGATTTTGGGTATGAGGTGGAACAGGCCATGACCGAAGAGCTTGAAATTGAAGCTCTCCAGGTCCAGGAAGATGAGCAGGGCGGCGAGGCCGTGCCCCGTCCGCCGGTGGTAACGGTGATGGGCCATGTCGATCACGGCAAGACCTCTATCCTTGACGCCATACGGAAAACAGACGTGGCCGAGGGAGAGGCCGGTGGTATTACCCAGCATATCGGCGCCTATCATGTCAAGTCTCCATCCGGGGATTTGACCTTTGTCGATACACCCGGCCATGCGGCATTCACTGAAATGCGTTCCCGTGGCGCCAAGGTGACCGATATCGTGGTCCTGGTCGTGGCTGCCGACGATGGCGTGATGGACCAGACCAAGGAGGCCATTGCCCACGCCCAGGCAGCGGATGTGCCCATTGTGGTGGCTGTCAACAAGATCGACAAGGATAATGCCAATCCGGAACGGGTCCAGCGGGAGCTGGGAGAGTTCGGGCTCCTGCCCGAGGCCTGGGGCGGAGATACGATTTTTTGCGAGACCTCGGCCAAAAAGGGGATCGGTATCGAGGAGTTGCTGGAAAATATCCAGTTGCTGGCTGAATTGCTCGAGTTGAAGGCCGATCCGACGCGACGGGCAAAGGGGACCATTATCGAGGCCCAGCTGCACAAGGGACGTGGTCCGGTGGCCACGGTGCTTGTGCAGGAGGGAACCCTGCGCACCGGGGATAATTTTGTTGCCGGCATGTTCAGCGGCAAGGTCCGTATGCTCTTGAATGAGCGCGGAGAACGGGTCCAGGAGGCAGGGCCGGCCATTCCGGTGGAGGTGCAGGGGATCAGCGGAGTTCCCCACGCCGGCGATGAATTTGTTGTCGTGCCCGATGAAAAAATGGCCAAGTCGGTTGCCGCTTCCCGGCAGCTCAAGGCCAGGGAGAGCGAACTGGCCTCGGCATCCAAGGTGTCCCTGGACAACCTGTTTGAAAAGATGGCGGAGCAGGATGTTCAGGAACTGAAAATCATATTGCGCGCCGATGTGCAGGGAACATTGCAGGCATTTGGCCAGGCGGCGGAAAAGTTGTCCACCGATGAGGTCAAGGTCAGGGTACTGCATGAAGGCACAGGTTCGATAACGGAAAATGACGTTCATCTTGCCGTTGCCTCGGATGCGATTATTATCGGTTTTAATGTCCGGCCTTCGGTCAAGGTGAAGGACCTTGCCGAGCGCGAGGGTGTGGACATCCGTTCGTATGAGGTTATTTACCACGCCCTGGAAGACATTGAAAAGGCCATGGTCGGAATGCTGGAACCAACGTTTACGGAACGGGTCATTGGTACGGCCGAAGTCAGGGAGACCTTTCATGTCCCCAAGGTTGGTACCATTGCCGGTTGTGCGGTGGTTGACGGCAAGATCGAACGTAATGCCGGCGTACGGGTCCTGCGGGACGGCGTGGTGATCTATACCGGTAAGATCGCATCACTCAAGCGATTCAAGGATGACGTCAAGGAGGTGTTAAGCGGCTACGAGTGTGGTATCGGGGTCGAGAATTTTAATGACATCAAGATCGGCGATACCCTCGAGGCCTTTGTCATGGAGGAGGTCGAGGCAAGCCTGTAACACCTCTGGATGGTATCGATGGAATTTGATTTTAGCCTCCCCGGTCTGGGAAAACCTAAATCCACCCGTCCCAAAAGGGTGGCTGAGGCGATAAAAAACGAGCTGTCCCTTCTGTTGTTGCGGGAGGTGGCGGATCCGCGTCTTGCGACGATAAGTTTTTCCCAGGTGGTGGTTTCTCCGGACCTGAAACAGGCAAGGATCTATTTTGTTTTGCCGGTGGGTGGTGATGCCAAAGTCGTGTTGCGGGCCCTGCGCAAGGCAAGGGGTTTTTTTCGCAGTCACCTGGCAAGAACAATAAACCTGCGCTATACGCCTGATCTGACTTTTTACTTTGATGATGTCAACGAAGAGGTTGACCGTATTGAAAGGTTGTTAAAGGAGATAGCGACAGAGCATGATCAGGGCGATGACCACCATTGAAAAACTGCGGCAAGGGGCCTGGCTGCAGATAAACGGTTGACTCATGGCCAAATGGGAACCTGTTCTGGTCAACGGTCGGCCTTTTTCGGCGGGGGTAATTCTGATCGACAAGCCGACCGGCATCACCTCTTTTGGCATTGTCCGTAAGGTACGTCGACTGCTCGGGGTGAAAAAGGTCGGGCATGCCGGCACCCTGGACCCCTTTGCCTCGGGGTTGCTTATTGTCTGCGCGGGCAGGGGAGCGACCAGGCATATAGAAGAGTTCATGCAGGGAAGGAAACGGTATCGGGCTGTTTTGCAGCTTGGCATGGAAACCGAGACCCAGGACCGGGAAGGCAGAATAACAGCCACCGGAGCTGTTCCCGATTTGACGCCTGCGGACATCGAACAATGCCTGAAGGGGTTTGTCGGCCCGCAACTGCAGGCACCGCCGCCCTTTTCAGCGGCAAAGCACAAGGGCAAGCCCCTGTATCATTATGCCCGGCAGGGAATTATGATACGCAAGGAACCCAGGGCCATTGAAATTTACAGCCTCTGCTGTCTCGGTTATGATGCCAGCACACATTTGCTTGAGTGCGAGGTTGCCTGCAGCCGCGGCACCTATATTCGAGTGCTGGCGGCTGACATTGGAGAGAGACTGGGTTGTGGCGCTCATCTGCATGCCCTCAGGCGGACAGAGAGCAGCGGTTTCACGGTCGAGGACGCACTTGCCGGCACGCTGCTGGATGCGGACAATGCGCTGGAACACCTGTTATCGGCCATGATGAGTGTTGACCAGGCCCTGGCCTGTACGAAAAAATAATAAAAAAATGTTCCTGATCCTTAACATAGCGAAGAGATCGGGAAAGAAGATATGTTGACTTACCCCGTTCCCCGGACCGTCCCTCCGGTTCGGATCAAAGGAACGGATTAATCCAGACTCCTGTGGAGGCTGAGGGCGCGGTAACGGCTTCCCTGGCAGCAGAAGGACGATAAATGGAGGTCCATTGTGGCACAGACAACTGAAAAGAAAAGAGAGATTATCGAGAAGTTCAAGACCCATGATACCGATACCGGTTCCTGCGAGGTGCAGATAGCCCTGTTGACGGAGCGGATTCAGTACCTGACCGAGCATTTTAAAAAACATGCCAAAGACCATCATTCCAGGCGCGGCCTGTTGAAGCTGGTCGGACAACGGCGCAGTCTGCTCAAATATCTGCAGAAAAAGGACATAACCAGGTATCGGAACCTGATCAAGGAACTCGGAATCCGGAAGTAATACCTTGCGGCAAAGGCGCTTGTCCTACCGTGGGCGCTATTATTTTGGCAATCGTTTTACCCTGGTCGCAGGGCGATTCTTCAATAATGGAACATGGCGGTCGTCAGCCTTTGATCATAACAAACACAATATTCCCGGGTAATGGACGACATCCTGCAGGTTGCGGGGTGTCGCACATGAATTATGCCCCGGGGGAACGGGTATGAAACCCGGAAGATTTCAAAGGATTGACATAGTGCCGGGAAAAAGGATTTCCCGGCAGTGATTGTTGGGCCTTCATCAATCGGCACTGGCCGAGACAGGAGTATGTATGCAGAAGAAAGTTGAGACCGTTATCGGTGGCCGCAGCATGGCCTTTGAAACCGGAAAAATGGCAAAACAGGCCAATGGCTCCGTGGTGGTGACCTGCGGTGATACCATGGTGCTGGTCACGGCGGTGGCGGAGAAAAAGAGCAAGGACATGGGTTTTTTACCCCTGACCATCGAGTATCAGGAACGGATGTATGCCGCCGGCCGTATTCCCGGAAGTTATTTCCGTCGTGAAATCGGTCGTCCCAGTGAAAAAGAGGTGCTGACCTGCCGTCTGATCGACAGACCGCTCAGGCCGCTTTTTCCCAAGGGCTATATGTGCGAAACCCAGGTCATCATAACCGTTTTTTCGGCGGACCAGGAAATCGATCCCGACATTCTGGCCATGAACGGCGCCTCGGCCGCCCTTGCCATTTCCGATATTCCCTGGCAGGGACCGATTGCCGCTGCCCGGGTAGGCTATATTGATGGGGACTATGTCCTTAATCCGACAAAAACAGAGTTGGAAAAGTCGGACATGGATCTGGTGGTCGCCGGGACCGAAAAGGCGGTTGTCATGGTCGAAGGCCGGACAGGGGAATTGGCCGAGGATGTGGTGCTGGAGGCGATTTTTTTCGCCCATGAGGGAATGCAGCCCCTCATAGCCCTGCAAAACGATCTGCGGTCGCAGGTGGGCAAGGAAAAACGTGAGGTTGAACCCCCGGCCCTTAACGAGGAATTGCAGGCCAGGGTGGAAAAACTTGCCGCCGCCGGTATGGAGGAAGTGGTTACCACGGCCGACAAGATGGTCCGGAAGGATCGGTATGACC
>JALVAI010000242.1 GCA_027011235.1 Desulfobulbaceae bacterium | reverse complement strand
GGAATTTTCCACGTTCAGGGCCCGCATCAGGGAATACATTTCATCATTTTTGTACAGAAGATCCAGACGATGCCCAAATACATTCATGGGTTTTCCCTTTAAGGAAAAAACCGCCTGGGTCATGGGGTCCCGGGAAGAGACAATGGAGCCGGCAGCGGACTGGCCCTCGGTGATAAAGACCATGTTTTCCCGGCCCTCGGGTGAGGGTTTTTTGCGGGTCGGATGGTATTTGCAATCCTTGAGCTGCGGAATCTTGAAGGCGACCTTTTTGGCCTTGGCCTTGGCCTCCTTGCGCACGGACTGCAACTCCTTGCGCACCCGCTGGTTGCGTTGCACCTTGTCCATCAGGACATCGGCTGTTTCCGGGTATTTATATAAATGGGTGGCAACAGCCTCACGGACTGCATTAACTATCCATGCGCGAATCTCTGTATTCCCAAGTTTATTCTTGGTTTGCGATTCAAAAACAGGTTCCTGGACCTTGACGGCCAGGGTGCCGACAATGCCATCGCGCACGTCTTTGCCGGTAAATTTTTTCCCGGAAAACTCGTTTACCCCCTTGAGGATCCCTTCACGAAAGGCAGAGAGATGGGTGCCGCCTTCCGAGGTATAGGTGCCGTTGACAAAGGAAAAATAGGTGTCGGAATAATCATCGGTATGGGTAAAGGCAAATTCCAAAGCCTTTTGGGCGCTGTGGATGGGCGGGTACAGACCCTTGCCGTCAAGTTCGCGGGCCAGCAGGTCAAGCAGTCCCTTTTCCGAGTAATACTTTTTATCGCCCAGGTAGAGACTGAGGCCGGCATTGAGATAGGCATATCGCCACAACCGCTGGTCAACATATTCAGGATCAAAAGCAAACCCGAAAAAGAGCTCCCTGTCGGGAAGAAATTCGATCAGGGTACCGTTTTTTTCATCGGTCTCCCCTTCTTCCTCGCTGACCAATCTGCCATATTCAAAAACAGCCTTTTTATACTGTCCCTCACGGAAGGCACAGACGACAAAACGCTCGGACAGGGCATTGACGGCCTTGGTACCGACACCGTTTAAGCCAACGGAAAACTGAAATACATCGGTATTGTATTTGGCGCCGGTGTTGATAACGGAAACGCATTCCACCACCTTGCCCAGGGGAATACCCCGCCCATAGTCCCGGACACTGCAACGACCATCCTCATCCAGGATGATATCAACCCTGGTGCCAAAGCCCATGATAAATTCATCAACGGCATTATCAATGACCTCTTTGAGCAGAATATAGATGCCGTCATCAGGGTGAGAACCATTACCCAGACGACCAATATACATACCGGGCCGCTTGCGGATATGTTCAAGCGAACTCAGTGTCTTTATTTTTGATTCGTCGTATTGATGCGCGCTGGTCATAAATCCCTGGTGTTTCTGGTCCTTTTGCAGAAAAGATTTTGCTGTTTGCAGGCAGAGCTCATGCCGCTCATGTGAGAATTGAAATATTCTATCTTACCTGCAGGGACCAATGAAGTCAATGACACCGATGCCCGTGGTTCATGGCCCAGGAAGGGAAAATTTGTATTTATATCGTGATTACAAGTTATTCTGAGGCATCCCGGGCCGGGCAAGGCCAGGGCGGGCCGGTCTATTGTCCGATCGAGTCGGCCCTGTTTACCGCAGGGGACAAAGGGGAAAAAATCATTCCATCATGTGGACACGTTCACAGTCCGGGCATATCCAGGTTGGACCATTACTTATTCCCCATTTGTTGTCGCTGAAACACTCGGGACAGATTTCAAAACCGCAGACACAGCTCCAGCAAAAGGGTTTCTCCTGCCCGCAGCAGTGGCAGCGGTAATTTTTGTTTTTCCCCCGCCTGCGGCGTTTTCCTGTTTTCGATTGTCTATCCATGATGTTTCAATCTTTTTCCTCTGGCTGCAGTTCCTGGTTCAGCCAGTCCTTATAGGACGGGTTGACAGCCAGCACCGGGGTTGCCATAATTTCCGGTACTTCATAGGGATGCAGCTTGGTAACGGCTTTCTCAAGGGCCGGAAACAGGTCTGCCCTGGTTTTCATCAGACAGAGATATTCAGGGCTGCTCTCGATCCTGCCCTGCCAGTGGTACATGGAATCGCAGGCAAGTATTTGTACGCAGGCAACAAGACGTTGTTCGAGTAGTTTGCGGGCCAGTATTTCGGCCTTGTCCCTGCTGTCAATGGTTGTCGCCACCTGAATAAAATTATCCATCAACCTTTTTTCTCCCTCTGCAAAAAAAACCTTGTGTGCCCCTCAGGGCAGGATGATATACAACATATCCAATGGTAGCAGACCATAAATATTTCTCCAGCATATTTTTCCGGTCGATTTTTTTGGGTCATTGGAATATTTTGTTT
>JALVAI010000241.1 GCA_027011235.1 Desulfobulbaceae bacterium | reverse complement strand
TCTTTCCCGCTGTACCTACTGCGGCAGTTGCGGCCCGGTATGCCCCGAACAGTGCCTTGATGAACATCTCTTTCTCGACCTTGGCCGCTGCAGTTTCTGCAAACAGTGTGTCCGCATCTGTCCCCAGGAGGCCATTGACCTGTACGGGGTGGAAAAACGGACCATCCGGACGCCGGCCCTTCTTCTGCTGACAGAGCTGGATACCAAATCCGTCCCCGAAGGTGATAACATCTACCGGGAAGATGAACTTTCCCGTCTCTTTGGTTCCATCTACGACTGCCGGATCGAGGAAACCATTGTCTGTGACAACAGCATCTGTCAGTACATCGGCAGGCTGGATCAGGGCTGTGATCTCTGTTTCCGCACCTGTGAACACGGGGCCATTCACAAGGATGGGGAAGGAATCCATGTTGATCAGCAGCGGTGCGTGGAATGTGGCAACTGCGTTGCCCTCTGTCCCACCGGCGCCCTGCAGACGCTCAGGTTTTCCGATGCCCATTTTATCGAGTATTTCCGGGATATTTCCCTGGAACCGGGATGTTCGATTGTTATCGGCCGGGAAGAGCTGCTGCACGCATTCTGGTGGCTGCACCGGGACACAACAGTGGCCGACACTTTTTTCCTTGAGCACCCCTGTATCAAAGCTCTTAATTCCATGCACCTGCTCTTTCTCCTTGCCCTGGGCGCGGGCAGGGTCATCCTTGTCAGTGACAATAAAGACGCGGGCCAGGGGCTGCCCAGGCAGATCAACCAGGTCAATACTGTTGTCGGCAATATTTTTCCAGAGCCACCGGTCGTAATCACTGATCCAAAAACGTTGCCCGGCCTGCTTGGCGCCGCGGTCCCAAGCCCATGCGCAGATAGCTACAGCGATTTTTCCTTTACCAACCGCCGGCAGAAACTGGCCTCCCTGCTCGCTTTTTTCATGGAGCAAGGGCAACAGGATGACCGGCAGCCAGGAAAATACAGAGGATACAGAGGAGAGATATTTTCAGAATTCGGCGCCATAGAGTGTGATCAGCAGCGGTGCAGTAGTTGTCTGGCCTGTGTCGGTGAATGCCGCATCCAGTCCCTTGTGGCCGACAGCGACCGATTTGCCCTTCTGCAAACACCGATCCTCTGCAGCCAATGCGGCGCCTGTGTTTCCCTCTGTCCCGAACAGGCCCTCAGCCTTACACCCGGGCTGATCATGGACAGGGATTTTTTTGTTCCCCGAATGCTTGTCCAGGCCGATCCCATGCGATGCAGGAGGTGCGGCAAGATTTTCGGGACCAGGCAGAGTTTTGAACGGGTCATGCAGGTACTGAAGCGCAAACAACCGGATCTGGAAGCTGATCTGTTTTCATATTGTGAAGACTGCCGGGTTCTGTACATGCTTGAGGAGACAGAACCATGACCGCCACGGATGACAGGGAACTGGTCAGGATCAGGCTGCGGTTTATTGACCTGTTCAAGTCCTTTTTCGTAGATAAACCGGACGCGGAAAAACTGGGGCGCTGGCGCGGGATCATCACCGCCCTGGTCAGGGAAGATATCGACCCATCATTCAACCGGGCCGTGCAGACTATGGATGAAACCCTGACCAGCAACAATCTTCGTGAGCTGCAGGAGGAACATTACCGCCTCTTTGTCGACCCCTTTAATGAACACCAGGTCCACACCTCGGCCTCGTTTTACCACGACGGCCACGCCTTTGGGCCGACCCTGATCAGGTATCGTGATTTTTTACAGGAGGCAGGGATCAAGCTGCATGAGGATGTCCATGAACCGGACGATTCCCTGGTTCTGCTCCTTGATGCCCTGGCCACCCTTATTGAACGGGAGGCCGAAAACAGGCATAAGAGCCGCAATCAGCAGGCAGTCCTGCTCAACCGGTTCCTCCTGCCCCTTGGCCGGGAGTTTGCCAAAGCCCTGCGTAAAAACCCGGAGGCCCGCTTTTACACAACCTGCGCTGAGTTGCTGTGGAGCTATCTTGAGCTGGAAAAAGGGCTGCTGCCTGAACCGGCCTCGGCAGAACGATAACAACGCGGCATTACAGAGAATATCGAGCTGCAACATTTACAGGATGCTATCATTTTATAAAAAAACAGGAAGGAGGACAGCCATGAACACAGAGCAAGGGTCAAGACGTTCGTTTCTGCAATCCATTCTTGCCGGGTCCGCTGTCACGGCTGTGGCGGTCGCAGCCGGAGGAAAAACCGCGGCAGCCACCGACAAAAAGGGTGGCAGCAGGGGCGGTGCCCCGGAGGAAGAAATCCTCTATCGTGAAACCGAAGAATTCCGGCAATATTACAAAACCCTCAAATCGTAATCCGGGCGGGAAAGCCGGGTAATAAAAAAAAACCGGGTGATAAAAAAAAC
>JALVAI010000240.1 GCA_027011235.1 Desulfobulbaceae bacterium | reverse complement strand
GAAGCCGCAGGTAGGTATTGATCGATTCATCCAGGTCAATGGGCAGCTGAAAACGGTGGTACATCTCCTGGTACATGCCGGCCATCATGTAGAGACATGAGGGGGCAAAGGGTCCTCGGGCATCCAGTAGATAGAGACGGCGAAAGTTTCGCACCCCTGCAAGCCAGTTCAGCCGATCTTTCCCCTGTTCAGGATTTTGCTGCAATTTGTGCAGGTAATCCTTGGCCAGGACATACTGTTGTTTGTTTTCATGGGAAACGGTCGCCTGGGGCGTTGGCCGTGCCCCGAGAACGGTTCCGGGAAAAGGTGGAAGAAGACAGCATGTCAGGAAGATGAAAACAGCAAGGTAAAGGATTGGGCTGTGGGTGCCGGTGAAAAAAAACGCAGGCAGGGAGACGGGATGCCGAAACCGCATAATGGTGCAGATTTTCAACAGACGGATGCCGGGTGGAAAAGGATAAAACAGGGCAGGTAAGGTTTTGGCACAAAAAAATATGGTTGGGAACGAACAGGCGACATTTTTTCCTCCGGATTCACCCTGGCATCAGTGAGCAGTATCAGCTGCAATCAATATGCGGGTATCAAGAAGGTTGAACAAGAGAGGTGATTCTTTCATTTAAGTATAGCGTATCCCGGTGTGGAGGTAAAATAAATATTTTTTGTCCCCTTGGGACTTTTTTTCATCCTTAACCTGCCAGTTTATCATCATCCAGCAGTTGCCGTGCCTCATACAGGATCTCCAATGCCTGTTGCGGGGTTGTGTTGTCCGGGTCAACATTTGCAAGCAGCTTTCTCAGCCTGCTCTCCTCCGTCTGAAACAGTGAAAGCTGCTGCGGATGTCGGTTGCGGGTGTTATCGCAAGTGGAACTTTTTTTTCTGTTGAGAGCCCCTTTTTCAATGGAGTGCAGGATTTTTTTGGCCCTTTTGACGACAGGTTGCGGCACCCCGGCAAGGGCGGCCACCTGGATGCCGTAACTACGGTTGGTGGCGCCTTTGACCAGTTTGTGGAGGAAAAGAATGGAATCCTGCCATTCCCGAACGGCAATGGAATAGTTTTGAATGCGTTTGTGGGTTACGGCCAGTTCGGTCAGCTCATGGTAATGGGTGGCAAAAAGGGTTTTGATGCCGCAATCGTTTTTTTCGACCAGTGCCTCGGCAACGGCCCAGGCAATGGAGAGACCGTCGTATGTCGAGGTGCCCCGGCCGATCTCATCGAGAATGACCAGACTGTTTTCGGTGGCATTGTTGAGGATATTGGCGGTTTCGTTCATCTCCACCATAAATGTTGACTGGCCGCGCCGCAGGTCATCCATGGCGCCGACCCGGGTGAATATTCTGTCCACAAGACAGATGTCGGCCCTGTCGGCGGGAACGAAACTGCCGATGTGGGCCATGAGGACGATAAGCGCCGTCTGCCTGAGTACCGTTGATTTGCCGGCCATGTTCGGGCCGGTGATGATCAGGAGTTCATTTTCTTCCTGGTCCAGATGAACGTCATTGGGGACAAAACTTCCCGCGGGCAGCGACCGTTCAATAACCGGGTGCCTGCCTTCCTCGATGGTAATGGCCTGATTCCTGTTAATGGATGGTTTGACGTAGTGATACCTTTTTGCGGCCAGGGCCAGGGAGGCGAGAAAATCAATCTGTGCTATTGCTGCTGCGGCCTGCAGTAGTCGTTCGGAGTTGGAGGCAATACGGCTGCGAATATCAAGAAACAGGGAATATTCCAGCTCAAGCCGCCGCTCCTGGGCCGTGGCGATTCGGTTTTCCAGTTCCTTGAGTTCCGGGGTGATAAAACGTTCTGCATTGACCAGGGTCTGTTTGCGGATATAATCTTCAGGAAGCTCCACCGCCTGGGCACGGCTGACCTCGAAAAAGTAGCCAAAGACCTTGTTGTATCCGACTTTCAGTTTTGCAATACCGCTGCGTTTTCGCTCCTTGGCCTCAAGGCCCAGGATGAGTTGTTTGCCGTCATGGAGCAGTTCCAGCAGTTCATCAAGTTCTTCATGAAAGCCTTTTTTGATCAGGCCGCCCTCACGCAGGGAAACAGGCGCATCTTCACGAATGGCCCGTTGAATCAGTTGGCAGAGATCCTCCAGGGTATCAAGCTCCGCGCCGATTGACTGCAACAGGCCGGGCGGCGCTGTCAGCAGCAGCTCTTTTATTTCCGGGAGCCGGGCCAGCGAGATACCCAGACTGTTCATATCCCGGGCATTACCCTGGCCAAGGGCCAGGCGGCTGCACAGACGTTCAATATCATAGATGTCACCCAGGTGTCGGCGGATGGTATCCAGCATGGGACCATCGGCCAGCAGTTGCTCAATGCTTCCCAGCCGTTGATGGATTTTGTCTTCGTCCTGCAGGGG
>JALVAI010000239.1 GCA_027011235.1 Desulfobulbaceae bacterium | reverse complement strand
TGTCGGCACCATCATGCGGGTCCTGCAGAATCTGCTCCGGGAAGGGGTTTCCATCCGCGACCTGCGCACCATCCTGGAAACCATGGCCGACTATGCACCCATGACACAGGACACCGACGTACTGACCGAATATGTCCGCCATGCCCTGGCCCGGTCGATATCGTCTGCCTACATCCAACCAGACGGCACCATCCCGGTCATCACCCTGGACAGGTCAGTGGAGGAAATCATCCAAAATTCCATTCAGCACAGGGAGAGCGGCAGCTACCTGGCCCTGGACCCGAAGATTGCCCAGAAAATACTGGACAGCCTGTCCAACCTTGTCGCAGGCTTTGCCGGCGGTCAGCAGCCGGTCCTCCTTGTTACACCGCAGATTCGGCCCCATGTGCGTCGTCTGACCGAACGCTATTTTCCAAGCCTGGCGGTTCTTTCCCATAATGAGATCACCGCTAACATAAAAATCAAATCCATCGGAACGGTAACCATCAATGCAAGTTAAGGTCTTCGAAGCCAAAGACATGACCAGTGGCTTGAAAATGGTCAAAGAGGAACTGGGACCGGACGCCCTTATTCTCTCGACCAGGACCCTGCGCGGGGGCAAGCTTGGAATGCTTGGCAAACCCACGCTCGAGATCACGGCCGCCATAGATTCCGCCTGGCCGGACAAGGGAAATGGACCTTGCGCCGAACCTTCCATGCCCCTGCGGAACAATCCTGCCGGCTATTCGATTCAGGAGCAAAACAACGAACCCCTTACCTATCAAAATCTTGGCCTTGACAAACCCCTGCCCCGGGAAAAACCTTTCCCCAATCCCTTGGCAGCCCTGAAACAGGAGGACAAGACAGACCCGGAACCCCTGGCCCGTGAAATCAGCGAGCTGCGCTCCATTATCAACAGTCTCTCCAGCCGGCTGGCAGAGCTTGATACCACACCCGTGGCCCATGCCTATGTTGAGCCTGAATATTCAGCCAGGGAGACAGATGCTGCCCGAGACCCGGTTGTCCGTCTGCTCCTGTCACGGGGCCTGAATCACCAGGTTGCCGGTCTTGTCGCCCGCTTTACAGACGATGTCATTGGACCGCAGAAAGATGGCAGTCAACAGACTTTGCAGACAAACCTGACCCGGGCCATCGGCCGTCTCTTTACCGTGGCCGCCCCTCTTGCAACCAGACCCGGCCAACAAAAAAGGATGTGCCTGATCGGACCCACCGGCGTTGGCAAGACCACGACCATTGCCAAGTTGGCCGCCGGTTACCTGCAACGGTTCGGCGGCAAGGTTGCCCTGATCACCATTGATACCTACCGGATCGCAGCCGTGGAACAGCTCAAGGTGTACGGAGAGATCATGAACCTGCCGGTGGAGGTTGTCCTCAAGCCGACAGAGATGGCAGCGGCCCTTGCCAGGCACAACGACTGCGACCTGATCCTCATCGACACCGCGGGAAGAAGCCCGGGCAATGGCATGGAAATTCAGGACATGTGCGCATTTCTCAGGCCCGAATACGGCCTTGAAAACCACCTGATGCTGTCGGCAACCAACAGGGAAGTTGAACTGGAGACCATAATCAGACAGTTTTCCTGCCTGTCGATCAGTAACTTTATCTTCAGCAAGGTCGACGAATGCCGACTGCTTGGCGTGATATTGAATATCCACTACAGCAATGATACGCCCATATCCTACCTGACCAACGGCCAACGCGTGCCCGAGGACATTATCGCCGCAACCCCGGAAATACTTGCTGAACTTATTATGAACCCCCATGGATCAGAGAGCAATGGTTGACCAGGATATTCATCCACGGGACCAGGCCGGCACCCTGCGCACGATGACGCAGGCCCGGCAAACCGCAAACACAAAAAATGGTGCCGCCACCCGCGTCTTTTCCATTACCAGCGGCAAGGGAGGCGTCGGCAAGACCGCCGTGGTCGCCAATGTCGCAGTCCTGCTTGCCAAGATGGGCAAACGGGTCCTGATTCTTGATGCCGATCTCGGACTGGCCAACATCGATGTGGTCTTCGGGCTGGCGCCCAGCCACAATCTGAATCATTTTTTTGCCGGTGACTGTGACCTGCCCTCGATCCTGGTCGAGGGCCCCATGGGTATCAATATCCTGCCGGCAGGCTCAGGCGTCCAGCGCTTTACCCGACTGGATTCGCAGCAGAAAATGCGGTTGCTTGAAGCCCTTGACTCCATGCACAATGACTTTGATTTTGTTCTCATCGACACCGAGGCCGGTATCTCGGAAAATGTGACCTATTTCACCACCGCCGCCCACGAAATCCTGGTGGTGACGACACCGGAACCAACGGCGATTACCGATGCCTATGCCCTGATGAAACTGCTGTCCAACCAGTATCACGAAAAACGGTTCA
>JALVAI010000238.1 GCA_027011235.1 Desulfobulbaceae bacterium | reverse complement strand
TACTGGTACCGGATTCGTGCCGTTGATCGGGACGGCCTGACCGGTGCATGGTCAACCGCGGTCCACGCAACCACCAAGCATCCACCCGTGCAGCCAAAGGGGTTAAAGGCAATTGTCGGCCCAAACGGCATCCTGCTCTCATGGAAAAAAAATCCGGAACCGGACATTGATCATTACGAGATAAGCAGCGGAGGCTTTCTCTCCGGACGACTCGGGGACTCCAAAAAACCACAATTTCTCTATCCCCATTCGGTGAAACCAGGCTCGAAATTCAAATTTCTGGTCCGGGCCGTGGACCAGGACGGTCTGAAAAGCCCATACTCCGAGCCCTTGGTCATCATGCGGCCGGAATAGTTTCCATTGAAAAAAATCCGTTCCCGGGCCAGGCAGGGGCATCTTCATCCGCCATTTTCCGCCAACAGGCCGCGGAGAACGGCAAGATTCTCCCGGTCTTCGGCCAGGTCTTTGCCCTTGGGGGTTTCCAGGGTCATGGCATGGCCGCTGAAACGGGGATCATTGACCAGAGAGCGAAATCCCTCCAGGCCAATACAGCCCTTGCCAATGTGTTCATGCCTGTCCACCCGCGAGCCGAGCTCCTTTTTTGAATCGTTGAGGTGAAAGAACCGAATGCGATCAATGCCGATGATCCGGTCAAATTCGGCAAAGGTGGCCGCATAGGCTGCGGGCGAGCGGATGTCATACCCGGCGGCAAAGATGTGACAGGTATCGACACAGACTCCTAACCGGTCGGGATATTTTGTATTTTCCAGAATATAGGCCAATTCCTCAAACCTGTAGCCAAGGCCGGTCCCCTGGCCTGCCGTTGTTTCCAGAAGAACGGTTACCGCCGCACATCTATCCCCTGCCCGCTCAAGCACCTGGTCAAGGTGGGTGGTTACATTGGCAAGCCCTGTTTCCACCCCGGCTCCGCCATGACTGCCCGGATGCAATACCGCAAAGGAAATACCAAGAAGGGCGCAGCGCTGTAACTCGTCGGCAAGGGCGGCCACCGATTTTTCCGCCTGTTCCGGCTTGCTGCTGCCAAGATTGATCAGATAGGATGCATGGGAGGCGACCGGCATATTGCCCGCCTCCTGCCAGGCGTTGGTAAACGCCGCAATTTCCATCTCCGCAAGGGGTGGCGCCTGCCACTGGCGCTGGTTACGGGTGAAAATCTGCAGAGATTCACCGCCGACCTGCAGGATGCGCTCAAAGGCAAGATGCAGGCCGCCGGCTACCGATTCATGGGCTCCAAGATAAGGCATGTTGTAATTCCGGGTTCAAGGTTTCCTGAGTTCAGGGTTGACACCCCCGTGCCAAACGGTGTCGGCCAGGGGACAAAGGTGGACGATATTTTTTACATCTGCCAATGCTTTCTCAAAAAATCAATACCGGCATGGTTGGTCAAATCCAACTGAATGGGGGTAACGGAGATATAGCCCGCCCGCAGGACCTGTTCATCGGTGTCCTCGCCGCCGGTCCATTGGACGGTGCCGCCGCCGATCCAGTAATGCTTGCGGCCCCAGGGATCAAAGGTCTCCTGGATAGCGTTTTTGTAGACCCGGCGGCCCTGGCGGGTAAAACGAATCCCCCTGATGTCGGCGGGCCCGCAGGCCGGAACATTTATGTTGAGCAGGGTGTTTTCCGGCAGGGAAAACTGCAGGGCCATGGACGCCAGTTTCCAAGCAACATCGGCGGCAACGGCAAAATCAAAGGGCGCTTCCCCGGCCAGGGAAAAGGCCAGGGACGGGATATTATACATGGTCCCCTCGATGGCGGCCGAGACGGTGCCGGAATAGCTGATATCATCGCCGAGATTGGGGCCGGGATTGATCCCGGATACAATCAGGTCCGGCCGCCGGTCAAGGACCTTGTTCATGCCGATAGTCACACAGTCGGTGGGGGTGCCGTCCAGGGTATAGATGTCCGGCTCCAGCTTACGCACCCGCAGGGGCCGGTTCATGGTCAGAGAATGACTGACCGCGCTTTTGTCCTGTTCCGGCGCCACAATAACCGCCTGGCCAAGACTCTGCATGGCCGCAAGCAGGGCCCGGATTCCGGGTGCGTAGACGCCATCGTCATTGGTCACCAGGATCAGCGGTTTTGTCATAATGATATCAAAAAGATATAGTTATTTCTCAACCAACCGCACCCCACATTTAGGGCAGAACTGCAACCTTTTCCATAATGAGAGAGAACGAACCAGAGAAGCATTACATGCAGGACAACGAAAAACCACATAAATCAAAACAACAATCAAAAATAAACACGCAAATAAGACCAGCTCAGTTACGCTCGCCTTATGCTCGACCGGAGATGAAATAAATCTGAAAGTTATCAAAATAGCAAACAAACCAACTACCAGCGAAAAATATATCCT
>JALVAI010000237.1 GCA_027011235.1 Desulfobulbaceae bacterium | reverse complement strand
GGAAGCACAAAAAAAGGATAGCCGGGCAACCCTGCAGCACACAGAGAGGTTCACTACCGCTGCTTCCTCCCGGACCTGACGGAGTTCGTGATTCTCTGTTGCGCAGGACCCGGCTATCACACCAAGTTCGGCAACCCGTTCAATACCTGATATTGAACGTATAATATACGACTCTCTCCACAAAAAGCAATGGAGAGAGGAGAATAAAAAATTTGGCGGAGAGGGTGAGATTCGAACTCACGGTACTTTCGTACACACGCGTTCCAGGCGTGCACCTTAAGCCACTCGGTCACCTCTCCGAAAAACCGTTGACCAACAGGGCCGGATCCTGTTGCCAGGTCACAGCCGTAACGGTTAACAGGAAAGAGCATCCTGCAATTGTTGTGGCACTTTGTATACGGTGTTGTCGAATTTGACAACAGAAAAATTTACCTCAACGTCTCTTTTGGAAAAAATCCCGCAAAAGCCGGCTACATTTTTCCTGCAGCACCCCACCGGTAACCGAAAAACCATGATTAAGTAACCCATCACCGCCGATACAATATTTTGATACCACCCCACCTCCCTTGGGATCGACGGCCCCATACACCAGCCGTCCTATACGAGCATGCACCAGAGCGCCGGCACACATGGGACATGGTTCCAGGGTTACATACAAAACAGCGTCCGGCAAACGATAATTACCGATCCTGCGCGCTGCCCGGCGCAGCACCCGTATTTCCGCATGACCGACCGGATTACAATCGGTGCGCACATTGTTCCCCGCCCGCGCTATAACCCGACCGGCAAGCACTAAAACAGCGCCGACCGGCACCTCGCCCATGTGGGAACTCTTGCGGGCCTCCTCTATGGCCACTTTCATCATCTTTTCATCTTCAGACAATGATTTCGGATTGTTGTTGTCCATGATTGCGCAGTTGCCTTCCGGTTGTTCTTACTTTTTATGAATTATTCCTGATAAAATACCATATCTCGTTTGCTTTTCGTCATAAAGGAACTATAATTACAAAAAAGAGATTGTGATACCATAATCGAAAGACAACCCCGGACCAAAGACCCCATGGAAACCAACAAACTGGCGGTACTTGCCTACGAGTGGCTGCCCGACAGCAAAAAAAATATTCATAAGGCCCTGGCCGATACATCGGAAATTATTTTCCGCAATGATCCGAAATCCTTTAAGCGGGAAATGAACAAGCGGCAGTATGACGTTATTTTTATGAATGTCAAGGAAGACCATGGCCGCGCCTTTTCCCTTCTGGAACAGACCCGTAACCAGACGCCCCATACTCCAATTATCATCACCAGTAAATCAGAAAAGGCAGAGCTTATTGTCCAGGCAATCAAACGGGGCGCCTTTGATTTTATCGCCGAACCCTTTTCGCCAACCAGAATTCAACTTGTAGTTCAACAGGCGCTCAAGCAGCGGGAACTGCAAAACGAAATCGATTACCTGCGCAGGAAACAGGACATTGTCTATGATTTTGACTCTATCATTGCTGAAAGCGCCTCCTTCAAGAAGGTCATCACCAGCCTGAAAAAATTCGCCTCCACAGACTCGACAATTCTCATCACCGGCGATACCGGCACCGGCAAAAGTTTCCTCTCCGGCTCCATCCATTATAATTCACCGCGTCACGACAAACCGTTTATAAAAATCAACTGCGCCAACATCCCGGAGGCCCTGCTGGAAAGTGAGTTGTTCGGGCATGAAAAAGGCTCTTTTACCGGCGCGGACAAGCAACGGATCGGACGGTTTGAACAGGCCAACGGCGGCACTATTTTCCTGGATGAGATCGGGGAAATATCCATGGAAATTCAGACCAAGCTTCTGCGGGTACTCGAGGAAAAGGCATTTGAGCGCGTGGGCGGCAACAAGACCATCAAGGTTGATGTCCGGGTCATCGCCGCCACCAACAAGGACCTCATCAGCCAGATCAAGGCCGGAAAGCTGCGCGAAGACCTCTATTACCGCATTAACGTTCTTCCTGTCAAATTACCCGCATTAAAGGACCGGCCTCTCTGCATTGAACCCCTGGCCGTCCGCTTGCTTGAAAAGTCATGTATCAGCCTGAAAAAAAAGGTGGACGGGTTTTCCGAGGATGCCATTGCCCTTATCAAGAGCTATCACTGGCCGGGAAATATCAGGCAACTGGCCAATACCATTGAACGGGCCGTGATCCTTGAAGACAGCAACCTGATCACCACCGACTCCATCCAGATCCCTGATTTTCACGGTCCGGGCAACGGTTCCGCATCAACCAGGGTTGAACCCCTGGAAACCCACGAAAAGGACCTGATCCTGCGGGCCCTGGAAGAGAGCCTCTGGGTACAGAAAAATGCCGCCAAGCGGTTGGGTATCAGCCCGAGAGCCCTGAATTACAA
>JALVAI010000236.1 GCA_027011235.1 Desulfobulbaceae bacterium | reverse complement strand
ATTTACCCCTAGCAGTTTGACCGGATAGGGCTTGCCGGTTAGGGCGGCATTGATGATGTCGCGGGTGGTTGTCCCGAAAATGGAGGTGAAGGGGTATTTCGAATCATCCTTCATGGAGGTCTCAGCCTCGGCTGTTTCCACCTCTTCCGGTTCCGGGCATTCAGCCTTGCCGAGTTTGACCGGGGTCGGGAAATAGATGCCGCCGGGCACGCCGACCGCGCCGAACAGGGCGGTGAGGATGGCATAGGACTGATGGCGGCCCACATCGCCCTTGCCGTACCAGGTGGCATGACGGCCGGGATGAATGTTGACATGGGGAGCGGCCTTGGCCAGTTCATGAATGGCGGCCTTCATGTCCTCGATCTTAAGATCGCAGATCCTGGCGGCCCATTCCATGGAATATCCCTTGACTTCTGCCTTTAACTGGTCAAAGCCTTCACAGTTCTTGGCAACAAATTTTTTATCATACAGGTTGTTCTGGATAACATAATTGATCCAGGCCAGCATAAGCGCCGTGTCGGTTCCCGGCCTGATGGGCAGGTAGATATGGGCCTTGTTGGCAGGCGCGGAGAACCGCGGGTCAACAACAATGAGTTTGGCACCATTACTCATGCCCTGGATAAATTCCCGCACATGGGAGACATGAACATTTTCACCGATATGGGAGGCCACCAGCAGCATGGCCTTGGCATGGCCCATGTCATTATACTGGCGGGTACCGGTGGTCACGTAACCAACGGTATTCAGGTAAGCAAGCGCGGCCGGACCAACGCACTGATAAAAGGCCGGCTCACTGGTAAAATTTTCCGTGCCCATGGCCTTGAAGATACCGCGCATGAATTCAGCCGAAGCGCCATGATCAAAATAGGCCAGGGCATGGGGACCATATTTCTTTTTCACCTGCTGCATGTTATGGGCGATTTCATCCAGGGCCTCGTCCCAGGAAATCTTTGCCCACTTACCCTCGCCCCTGGCCCCTACCCGCTTAAGCGGTGTTTTCACCCGGTCGGGATCATAAACCAGCTGGACGCCGGAATTTCCCCTGGCGCAGACCCGGGTTCCATTGACAGGGCTCTTTGGGTTTCCCTCAATTTTAACAACCTTTCCGTCCTTGACCTTGCCGACGATGGGACAGCGCCAGAAACACATCTCGCAGACCGAGGTAATCTCCCTGGCCCCCATTGATCCGGTTTCAGGACCGATTGCCGCCCCGGCCGTGGCCGGACGAAACAGATTGCCGCCACCAACATCCCCGGTGGCCGTAACCGCCATGGCAGCGGCGGTTGCCGCTGACATCTTGAGAAAATGCCGTCTGTTCATGCAAAAACCTCCATATCAATTTGTTGAAGACACCGGTCTGTCACCTGTGCCAGTATTTTATAAAACGGCAGGGGGTCCGCCTGCATCAAGCGATCGCAAAAGGCAGGGTACCATCTGGAAAAATGGTCCTGGATGAAAGAGTCCAGGAGCTCCAGCTCTCCCTGTTCAATCAACAGACCGATAAAGGTCAGCTCATGGCTGATGTGGTCTGGAGATTCACTTTCATTTTTCGGTTCCAGGCCGGCCCGGTAATACATGGCAAGGGCCTGATCATATCCCTGCTGTCGCAAAAGACCTGTATTGTTTATATAGACCGATGCATAGGGGGGGGCCGCAACCCCGCCCGGACCATTGATGAACAGGCGCACATATTCGGCCTGCTGGTCAACAAGCGATACATCAGCCAGGGTGGAACCATCCACCTGCAGGTCCATGTCAGCGGCCAGCAGCGTCAAGGCCTCGACAGTTCCCGCAAGAAGACCCTCTTCCGGATAGCTGAAACAGTTGGCAAGAAAATGAAAAGGATGGGTCGGCATCATGGTAATTCTCCTGGAAAGGATCGGAATATAGCCATAACTACACACACAGATTGAAATGAATCACGGTTCATATTGAAGCGGCATGGTACAATACCGGACTTCTTATGTCAATTAAGTTATAACTATCCATAAATTTTCCTTATAGTAAGGAGCATATTCACATAATGGTGTGTTTTCAATGCATTCTCGTCCCATTGTTATTGATCAGCCCCGGATAAAAGGCAAAAACATGGCCTGCGATTTTCTCGCAAAACAAATATTTGAAACTTCATCAATAAAATTGGAGCTGTATTGACAAGCCCCTGGTTCCGTGATAAGAATCCTTGACATATTCATTATTCCTGAAGCCGTTATTCATTTTATTTTGGGATTGACGTCAAAATTCGGTCCCTGGGCAACCAAAATCTCCTGGCGGTTTTACTTCCGGCACAGGAAGCGAACCGAGAGAAGGTATGGTATCGCCCCGGGTCATTGAATTGAGATGGCAATCAACTTTATTTTTCTTTTTTTGCAGAAGGAGGAAAGC
>JALVAI010000235.1 GCA_027011235.1 Desulfobulbaceae bacterium | reverse complement strand
GCATTGACACTCCGGTTCTCATTACCGGGGAGACCGGTTCCGGGAAAGGAGTGCTGGCAAGGCAAATCCACTTCGCCTCTCCGGCGGCAGACGGACCCTTTATCACCGTCAACTGTGGTGCCATTGCCGCGGAATTGGTGGAAAGCGAGCTGTTCGGTTACGGCAGGGGGGCCTTTACCGGCGCCAGGGCGGGTGGCAGAATGGGACGCTTTGAAGAAGCGGCCGGTGGCACCCTGTTTCTTGACGAAATCGGCGTCATGCCGCCTGCAGCCCAGACAAAACTTCTCAGCGTTCTTGAAGACCGTTGCTTTTACAGGGTCGGCGGCAATAAAAAAATCCAGGTGACCGCCAGAATCATTGCCGCCACCAACCTGGACCTTGAACAGGCCGTGGCCGCCGGAACCTTTCGGCAGGACCTGTTTTACCGGCTCAATGTCATCTCCATTGCCCTGCCACCCCTTCGGGAGCGTCCCGAAGACATCATCCCCATTTTTGAACAGTTTATCACCCTGTTCAACAAAAAAACCGGCAAACGGTTCACCACGGTTTCCCCGGAGGCGAAAAACCTGCTTCTCTCTTATGACTGGCCGGGCAATGTGCGAGAGTTGCGCAATATCATGGAACGAATCAGCCTGCTTGAAAACGGGGGTGAAATTCTTCCCCACCATCTCCCCTTTGCCCGGACCGGAGTACCAACACAGCCCCAAGCCACTGCTCCTGCCCCCAATACCCTGGACTATGAAAATTCTACAAAACTGATCATCGAACAGGCCCTGGCGCAGACAAACGGCAATATTACCAGGGCGGCCCGCATCCTCAACATGGCTCCACACAAGCTGCGTTACCGGATGAAAAAACTCAAGATTACCGCTGTCCCGAAGATACCGGTCGCCAACAACTGAAAGATCCGCTCTCTTCTCCTGAGCAGACAAACATCTCTCCCTCACCGGCAGACATAATTTGATCAGCCGCGTTTTGAGAATATTCTCACATAACATGAGAATATTCTCGAACTCTGCCCTTCTGTTCTTTTTTCGTTCAATATTTTCTTCTGCCATAATCGGATGGAACATATTGAATTTCCAGGCGATTAAAAAAAACTCAGTAAAAATATTCATCCGGCACATTATCTGCTTTGGTGAAGATGAAACAACCACAGGCAATCACTGCTGAAAAAATCAACACAGAACAACAACAAGAAAAAAATGACCGAAAAAATCACCGGAGGCACGTTTTTTATCACAGGTATTCCGCCGGAACAGCTCCGCTGTTTAGAACCCTGTCTTAAACGGCATGGTCATGTCATCATTGCAAGCGAGGACCGGTCAGATGTAATCGCAATGGCGCAAGAAATACAACCTGATCTAATTCTGATGGCTGCGGAAATGGAGCCCGTTGACGGATTTACCATCTGCAGCCAACTCAAGGCACACAGCACCATGCAAAACATCCCGGTGATGTTACTCATTAAAAAAAATACAGAGTCCCTTGTTGCCAGGGCCTATGCTGCCGGAGCCGATGACTATCTTGCCATACCGGTTCAATGGCATTGCCTCAAGTGCAAAATACAATATCAGCTCAAACAGCATCATACTATCAATGAACTCAAAAAAAGAGCGAGAGAACTTGAGCGTGCCAAGATTTCCGCCGAGGTCGCCACTCAGGCAAAATCAGAATTTTTTGCTAATATTTCCCATGAACTACGTACACCCATGCATGGCATCCTCAGTTATGCCCGTTTTGGTCTGAAACGGATCAACAAGGCGCCGAGGGAAAAACTGGAAGAATATTTTCATGAAATAGAAGGCAGCGGCAAACGGTTACTCAATCTGCTCAACGATTCTCTTGAACTGGCCAAACTCGAGGCCGGCAGAGTTGAATATGATCTGCAGGTGCGTGATATTGTTGCAGAGGTGGAAACCGTTGCTGACGAACTGGCACATCTCGCCGAGGAAAAACAGATGACCCTGGTGACAAGCACGCCCAGGCATCCGCTTCCGGTCCTGTTTGACCGATTATGGCTTAGCCGGGTTATACGCACCCTTGTCGTCAACAGTATTCAATCCTCCGGCCCAGATGACACGATCCGGATAGAAACAAAAAAACAGCCGGCAAACAGAATGAAAGACAACCGGGTGGAAATATCCATCATTGGCCAGGGCGTTGATATTCCGGAAGAAGAAATCAATCAGGTTTTTGACAAGTTGCTCCACAACAGCATGACCAGAGGTGATTGCCATGGTACGGCCATGGGGCTTTCCATCTGCAGGCAGATTGTCCAGGATCATCATGGGACAATCAGGGCACGTAGCAATCCGGATGGTGGAACAATATTTTCCCTTGTGCTTCCGGTTTGCCTGGAGAATAAAAATTGATGAACATATTATCTTGTTATATTGCACGTGCAGCACAAATGTTGCACGTGCTGTAGGGGCGAATTTATTTGCCTGAGAAAGGCGTCATTTTATCTGGATGCCTTCCCCAAGGCGGCTGAAGCCGCCCCTACAGACTTGGGTTGCGGGCAAGGCCCGCATTAGAGTGAGAATATTGTCAAATGTTGCCTGATCCCAAGAGAACGGGAATCACAATCCAAACAAATAATAACATGGTGCATGGCATGGAAGAGGGACTTATTCAGGTTGTCGATGATAACGAACGAAACATCAAAATCTGCCGGGAAATTCTGGAGATGGCTGATTACAGGGTGGTGGCTGCGGAGAACGGCAGGATGGGCCTTGATATGGCAAGAAGCCTTTTACCAGATGTGATCCTGCTCGATATCATGATGCCGGTCATGGACGGCATGGAAATGCTCAGCCGGTTGCGGGCGGATACCGCCATTCAACACATTCCTGTCCTCATGCTGACTGCCAGAAACACCACCGAAGATGTTGTCCGGGCCCTTGATCACGGCGCCAATGACTATCTGACCAAACCATTTTCCGAGGAAGAGCTTGAGGCCAGGGTGAACACCCTGTTCCGGATGAAAAAAGCGGAAGATGGGATACGAAAACAGAATGAAATTCTGGAGCAGAAAGTCCTTGAACGAACGGCTGAGTTAGAGGCTACCCGGCTCGAAATCGTTCGCCGTCTTGGCATGGCCGCTGAATATCGCGACAATGAAACCGGCAACCATATCATCCGCATGAGTAAAATGAGTATGAAACTCGGGCAACTGTACGGCCTTGACAAAAAGCACCAGGAGCTGCTGCTCAATGCCAGCCCCATGCATGATGTCGGCAAGATTTCAATCCCCGATGCCATTTTATTGAAAACCGGCAAACTCACAGACGAAGAATGGGAAATAATGACCGGTCACACGGTCCTTGGCGCCCGCCTGCTGGATGGTCATGATTCCCCGCTCATGCGCATGGCCAGGGATATTGCTCTGACCCACCATGAAAAGTGGGACGGCAGCGGCTATCCGGCCGGTCTTATGGGAGAGGAGATACCGCTGGAAGGCCGTATCGTCGCCATAGCCGACGTTTTTGACTCACTAACCTCGAGAAGACCCTATAAGGACCCGTATCCGTTCAGTGTTGCCTTTGAGATAATGGAAAAAGAACGTGGCAAGCATTTTGATCCGGTCTTGATCGACCTTTTTTTGCAGCATAGAGATGAATTTGAAAAGATAAAACGGGAAAACAGCGATGACATCATCGAAACAGACAGTTTCGAACTCAGTGAACGAGACAGGGAATCCTGTACTCTTTCGTGATTTTCCCCTTTCATGATGACAGTTCCCTGGCCGCATTCAAAGACCATAAGAATCAGGAAAATATACCAGGAGAACAGCAACATGCCACTATTGGATGAATGGAGAGCTTCCTGTTCGGTTGGCGTTGAACAGTTTGACAAAGAATATCGTCATCTGATTGAATTGATTAACAGGATCCCTTAAATGATGAACTCGTAAAAAGTCCAGACAATGCTTAAAGATGGCTAAGTAAAAACACTAATACACAATGAGTAGTGCTCCGTGGCGGGCCTTGACCATGCATGTAGTATGTCGAGAATCGCCACAGGACACACGACGCAGTAGATCGAAGTTTTTACGACGCCATCTTAAATGAACTTTACCGTTTCCTTTGGGACTGGTTGCCTGGTCATAGCAGGGAAAAAACAACAAACAAGGAAAGCAATGGAACAGAAAACAAAAGTTCTCATCGTCGATGATGAACAGACCAATATTAAAATTCTTCTCGAAATCCTCGAGTTTGAAGACGAATACATGACGACCTCGGTGACATCCGGTGAGGAGTGCCTGGCAATTCTGCCTGAATTTAAGCCTGATGTGATTCTTCTTGACATCATGATGCCGGGAATGGACGGATACGAGGTATGCCGACGGATAAAAAACAGCCCCGAATACGAGGCAACGAAAATTATCATGCTCTCGGGCAGGGCCATGCAGAATGAAATAGACAACGGTTTTTCAGCGGGCGCTGATCAGTATTTATCCAAACCATTTGGCATGGATGAACTCCTCGAAGTCCTGAAAAGCGTGGAACCCTGCCGGCAGGCCTGACAGTTCTTTCCCTGCGGACAGTTCTTTTCCTGTAAACAAGGATAAAGCCCAACCCGAATCAATCATGAGCAAAGACCATATTCTTGTCGTTGAGGACAATGAAACCAATCGGGTGTACCTCAACCTGCTGCTTGAAGATACATACAAGGTGAGTCTGGCGGAAAACGGCGCTCAGGCATTACAGATTGCCGCAGCCCATCCCCGGCCGCAACTTATCCTCCTTGATATCGTCATGCCCGAGATGGATGGCTACGAGGTATGCAGACGGCTCAAGGAAAACCCGAAAACACGGGACATCCTGGTTATTTTCTTCACCTCTCTTCTTGAAAAAGGCGGGGAATACAAGGGCCTCAGCCTCGGCGCCATAGACTACATCGCCAAACCGGTGCAGCCGGAACTTCTTCGATTACGGATCAAACAGCACCTTGAACTGTTGCACGCAAGGGAAGAACTCCGGAAAGCCCTGGAAAAAGAACATCAGGCCAATCTGGCGAAATCTGAATTTCTCGCTAACATGTCCCATGAAATGCGTACCCCCATGCACGCCATTCTCAGCTATGCCAATTTCGGTCTGCGGCGCATCGATAAGGTTCCCCGACAAAAGCTTGCCGAATATTTCCAGGAAATCAGGGACAGCGGCGAACGGCTGACCCTGCTTCTCAACGACCTCCTTGATCTCGCCAAACTGGAAGCCGGCAGTATGAGTTATGCCATGGAAGAGCATAACCTCACAGGCACCATCAAAGAGGCGGTCAGCGAATTCAAGGCGGTTGCCGAAGAAAAAGGCATCCAGCTCATCCTCAAGGCGCCGGAAAAACCGCTCATTGGATTTTTTGATGAAGCCCGTATCGGCCAGGTCGTCCGCAACCTGCTCTCCAATGCCCTGAAATTTACCGACTCCGGGAAAATAATCACCATTGAAGTGGCGCAGGACGTCCTCGCTCCCCACGGACCGGACACCAAACCGGCCCTCAGATTTGGTGTTTGCGACCAGGGGATGGGCATTCCACCCACGGAAATTGAAACAATTTTTGATAAATTCATCCAAAGCTCGGCCACAAAAAGCGGCGCTGGCGGCACCGGCCTCGGCCTGGCAATCTGCAACCAGATCATCCAGGCCCATCACGGTAAGATCTGGGCGAAAAACAACAAAAACGGCGGCGCAACCTTTACCGTTCTTCTGCCGACAAGGGCTGGCATCTCAGAAGATCCGGACAAGTCCGGGTCGGGCAGGTAATCCATGAAAACCTCATGTGTATTTTTGATAGGCCATGATAAACAAACACAAGATACCAGCAATAGCGTTAATATTCCTGCTGTCTTTCCTGTTTCGGCCCCTTCCGGGAAGAACAGAGAACAGGGACATTTATGATCTTGACCTCAGGCAACTTCTTGAAGTCAAGGTAAAAACCCTCAACAAACGTCCCCAGCACCTTTTTGAACTACCGGCGGCTATCACCGTTATAGAGCGGCAGGAGATCGAACGGTCCGGAGCGCAGACCATTCCCGATCTACTGGCCAGGGTTCCCGGAGTCTTTGTCAAACAGATATCAAGCAGGGAAACCGTTGTCGCCATCCGCAACGATATCCAGATGTTCAGCACCAACCTTCTGGTCCTGATCGACGGCAACCCCTACTACAACCAGACTACCGCCAATGTGCTCTGGTCCATGCTGCCGATTGCGGTTGAGGATATAGAACGGATCGAGATCATCCGGGGCGATGGCGGCACAACTTGGGGTACCAACTCCTCAAGCGGTGTGATCAATATCATCACCCGCACTCCTGACTCGGAACCTGTGGCCAGGGCCGGCGCAGGCGGCGGATTGCATGCCCCCTTTCGCCTGCATGCAGTGACGTCAACGGGCTTCCTGCGCCTGTCCGCACATGGCGAACGGGACCAGGGATGGCCAGATGATCCCTCAACCTATGCAAACGGCTACATTTCGGGACGCTACGACACCAATCTTGCCGACTGGAATTTAAATCTCAGCGGACGGGTATTCGGCAATCTGGCAAACGATGTCACCGGCGGCTATACCGGTATTGTTGAGGATGAAAATAACCACGGTTTTGACAGCAGTATTTCCGTCAGTCGAACATTCGGGGAAGACAAATTCTCCGCCAGGGGATTTATCCATGAATATACCGCCGATTTTGCCATCGCGGAAGCTCCGGGTATCCAACAGAGGCTGGGAGATGTGGAAATGCGGTACAGCCATCTTTTTGCCCCTGGTCACCGTACCCAGTTCGGCGTTAATTACCGCCATTATCTCTCCAGGATTCCGCCCCAGCGCTTCCTGGAACAACGCCACGAAAAAATCACCGATACCCTGGTCAACCTGACCATTGACCATGAAAGCCGCCTGACCGACACAACCACCGTCAACCTTGGCTTGCGCTACGAACGATTCACCATTGTCCAGGACAATAACGGCCTGTTTTCCTCGTCCTTTCGCCTGTCGCATTATCTGAATAAAAACACTCTTGTCTGGGGAAGTTATAACAGATCATACCAGTTTCCCTCCTATCTCATGACCGACATTTCCGGGCTGACAGCAGTCAAACACAATACGTATTATTATCAGACCGGTAATCGCGCCCTTGATCCGGAAAAAAATGACTCCTGGGAAATCGGTCTCCGCTCGCTGCTTGGCGAGGGGATCTTTCTTGATGCCTCCACATTCTACGGCCGGATACGAGACGAAATCATTATTGATCCCACGGCACAACGCACTACCCGCATGGGGCCAGTGACCAGAGTTGACCAGCTCTACACAAACCACATCAGATCAACGACATGGGGCGCAGAGATGAGCCTGGGAATGGATATCGGCAAGGCCCTGCATTCAGACCTGGCTCTGACCTGGTTCCACAGGCGCTCCAGAGAACAGGATTCCATTTATCGGGGAAATATCAATGACCAGTATGCGCCCGACTATAAAATCACCTTAAACAGCCGCTACACCTTCAGTGACGCGCTGGACCTTTCCCTGTTTTTTCTTTACGAACCGGCCCACGACAATAACGTTACCACAAAATATGCACCCCCCCGGCGGACGGATTCTCATTTCCGGGCCGATGGCAGCATAAATTATCACTTTTCACCGCAGGGAACGCTTTGCCTCGGTTTCAAGAACCTGTTCAACAGCGGCGTGGAGTGGGACGTTCCGTCAATTATCGCAACACCGGTCGACGTTGAACCAAGTGTCTTTCTCAACCTGCAATATCATTGGTGATGGAAGTGATTTCTCGGCAAATCCCCCTGACCTACAGCGAAATACACAGTTTCCGCCCTGTATGAAAATACCAGTTTGTCCCATCATCATTGCCATTATTATCCTCCTGACGGTCCAGGCGGGAACCACGGTTGTCTCGGCAGAAGTCGGCCCGGAATATACCGTTAAGGCGGCCATGGTACGAAACTTTGCCAAATTCACCCGCTGGCCCGATGATTCCGTTTCCAGACAAAAGAAAAACACCATGTGCCTCTGCCTCATGGGTGATGAATCAATACTTGAATCATTTGCCGGAATTGGTGGAAAAACAGTCAAGGGCAGAACCATTAAACTTAAATGGGTAGACAACCTCGCCGGCCTTACGGATTGCGACCTGCTGTTTGTGAACAGGGAAACCAGGGCCAACATGAAAAGAATTATGGAAGCCGTCAAAAGCAGGCCGGTCCTGACCATAGGAGAAACGGGCGAATTCACCCGGGCAGGCGGGATGATAACCTTTTTCCTCAAGCAGGGGAGGATACGCTTTCGCATCAATCCTGAGGCTGTCCGCAGATCAGGCCTCAAGCTCAGCTCCTCTCTTCTTGAACTGGCAGCCATCGTCCATCCGTCCAGGGGAGACCACCGACAATGAGCCTACGATTTACCGATCTGCCCATCCGAATAAAATTAA
>JALVAI010000234.1 GCA_027011235.1 Desulfobulbaceae bacterium | reverse complement strand
TTATCAGCCTTTTTCTGCTGCCCGCCCTGTTTTGCCCCGGACTGCTGCGAATTGTCCTGGTTCTGCTGCTTCTTTTGCCCTGATTTGTTGTCTTTTTTGTTCTTTTGTGATTTGCTATTTTTTTGTGGGTGTTCTTTCTGGTTTTTCTTTTTTTTCTGCTGTTGTTTCAGTTGTTCCAGCTCTTTTTTGACAATGGCAAGATTGTCCCGGGCATCCTTGTCATTGGGATGCAGCTTGAGACATCCCTCAAAGGCCTTGACCGCCCTGCTGTACTGTTTGATGCTCTGCTCCGGGTCGGTCTTCAAGGTGGCCCTCCCCAGTTGATAGCGGGTATTGCCGAGATTGAAATAGGCCCTGGCCTGGAGGGCAAGATCATCGGTTGCCAGGGCCCTGGAAAATGACTCTTCTGCCCTGGCAAAGTTCTTTTTTCTATACTGGACATCGCCGAGATTAAACTCCAGAACCGGGTTGCCCGGCTGCTTCTTCAGGGCCGCTGTATACTCTTTCTCCGCCTGTTCGAGTTTGCCCGCATGGAAGAGCTGATCAGTGGTCAAACCATTGGCAGCTACTGGCCGAATAAAGAGAAAAAGAAATACAATAAGTAATTTCCTGTGGTTAAAGAGTCGGCGCCCAGCCGTCTGGATAAATGGGAACCCCGGCAAACCGGACGATTTTCTCCCTGAAACAAGAAATTCAAGAAAGAGAAGAAGGATGGCCAGGGCCAGGGGCCAGTAAAAACGTTCAATGGGGCGGCGCTGTTTTCGTTCCTGGTGTTCTTCCTTGGGAACGAGTTTAAGTTTCTCCTGATAAATGGTGGTAAATCCCTGGCCCATTGAGCCCAGGGGCACATAGATTCCCCCGGTGAGTTCGGCAATTTTGGTCAGCATTTTTTCATCCAGCCGGGAACGGATAAAATTGCCGTTTTCGTCCTTGATAAAGCCGCCCTGGTTCATGGCGTCTGGAATGAGTTCCCCGGCCCTGGTGCCGACCCCGACCGTATAGATGGTCATCTTTTGCCTGGCTGCTTTTTTGGCCGCGGCCAGGGCCTTGCCCTGAAGATTTTCACCATCGGTGACCAGGATCAGTATCTTGTAATTGGCCTCGTTATGTAAAATTTTACCAGCCCGGGTAATCACCTCGGCAATGTTGGTGCCGCCGACCGGAATACTTGCCGGGGTGATGGCATCAAGGGATTCCTTGAAGGCGTTGTAATCGGTGGTCAGGGGGCACATCAGAAAAGAGGTGCCGGCAAAGGGCAGCAGACCGACCCGGTCGCCATGCAACCGGTCGACAAAATCCCTGATCGCCAGTTTTGCCCGTGCCAGCCGGTTGGGCCGCACATCAGGTGCCAGCATGGACCGGGAGGTATCCAGGCCGATAAGGATATCAATGCCCTTTTGTTTGACATCAATCCATTGTTCACCATACTGGGGCCTGGCCAGGGCAACAAAACAGGCCAAGACAGCGGTGAGTACCAATACTGTTTTCAGCCGGCGCCTGATTTTCGAGACATTGGCGGTCAGTTGCCGCCACATCTTTTCCGAGGCAAAGCGGGCCAGTTGTTTCTGTTGCCGGCCCGTGTTTATCCACAACAGGACCAGGACCGTACAACAGACCAGAGCACCTGCAACAAGCCATATAGGGCGGGCAAAATGAACAGTCATCATCATGGAAGTCGTCTTCTGGTTACAATGAGTTCAGCACCAATCAGCAACAGGGCCATCAGGACCGGATAGGGAAACAGCTCCCGATACATGGAAAAATGTTTAATCTTTCGGGTTGTTGTTTCTAACTTATTGATCTCTTTATAGATCTTTTCCAGTGATTTGGTATTGGTGGCCCGAAAATACCTGGCTCCGGTCCGGGCAGCCACCTGGCGCAGAGTTTCCTCATCAATATCCACCCTGACCCTGACCAGCCGTTTGCGGCCGAATTGATCAACAACCGGCATGGGCGCTTCTCCCCTGGTTCCGGCGCCAATGGTGTATACCTTGATGCCCATGGTCTCCGCTGCCTCGGCAGCGGTAAGCGGGGCGATTTTTCCCGCATTATTCATTCCATCGGTGAGCAAAATGAGAATACGGGATTTTGCCCTGGAGTGGCGAAGGCGGTTGGTTCCCGCGGCAATGGCGGAGCCGATGGCGGTCCCGTCTTCGATCATGCCTGTTTTCAGGGTGTCGAGCCGTTTCTGCAGCCAGTCATGGTCAAGGGTCAACGGACAGACGAGATAGGGTCTGCCGGCAAAGGCAAGCAGGCCGATCCGGTCGTTGGGGCGCTCTTTGATAAACCGGGAAACCACGGCCTTGACCACCTCAAGACGGCTGGCCGGTTGACCGTTCAAGGTAAAATCACGGGCCTCCATGGAACCGGAAACGTCAACCGCCAGCAG
>JALVAI010000233.1 GCA_027011235.1 Desulfobulbaceae bacterium | reverse complement strand
ATGGACCCAGTATGGGGTTCGCTGCCGGGACCTGAAAATCGAGCTCCAATCTATCTGCGCGGAGTCATTTGATGACCTGCCGGAGGATGAAGTTCAGTATGTGCACTGGTTTGAACGGCGGGAGAAGAACCTTGTTCTGTCAGCCACGCCCGTTGACGTTGCCACCGAGCTCCAGGAGAGTCTCTTTCCCATGGTCAGGGCCTGCGTTTTTACCTCCGCCACCCTGACCACAGGGGGAGATTTCAGCTACTTTCTGGGTCGACTGGGTCTGGCCGAAGATACACCAACCCTGTCCTTTCCCTCGCCGTTTCCATATGCGGACCGCACCCTGCTATATATACCCGAAGATACGTTTCCCGAGCCGGCGGCCGACACCTATCAGCAGGAACTGCACGTGCGGCTGGAGCAGTTGATTACAGCGGCGGGCGGCAGAACGCTGGTGTTGTTTACCTCGTTTAAGGCCATGGATGCGGCTTTTTACGCCTTGGAAGAGAAAATTGCCTTTCCTGTCCTTCGGCAGGGTGATGGGCCCAGGCATGAGTTGCTGCGCCGTTTTTCCAGGGAAACCGAGTCAGTGCTTTTTGCGGTTGCCAGTTTCTGGGAGGGGGTGGATATTCCCGGCGAGAGTCTGAGTTTGCTCATAATTGATAAATTACCATTTGAAGTCCCCAGCGACCCTGTTATTATGGCCCGCATGAAGAGAATCAGCGCCATGGGCGGAAACCCTTTTTTTGATTTCCAGGTGCCACGGGCCATTCTGACCCTGCGTCAGGGGGTTGGTCGCCTGATGCGCAAATCCGATGATCGGGGCGTAATCGCTATCCTTGATGTCCGCTTGTTTTCCAAGGGGTATGGACGACGGTTTCGCAAGAGCCTGCCTCCCTGTCCCCTTGTCCGGGACGTAGAGGCGGTAACAACTTTTTTTAATCAGGAACGTGATGACAGTCAGTAAAGAAAGTCAGGCCCGGTTGGGTGAGGTGGCCGCCCGGGTTGCAGGGCATGTTGAGCAGGCGATGCGCCTGGACATCGCAGAGGCCCTGCAAAACTGCGATCCTCTGCTTGCCGAAGTTCTTGAATACGCGATTTTTGGCGGCGGCAAACGGATACGGCCCCTGTTGACAGTACTCTCATCCACGATCTGCGGTCGCAGGGATGACCAGTTGTATCTTCTGGCCGCCGCCCTTGAATATCTACATGTGGCGACCCTGATCCATGATGATGTCATCGACCACGCCCGTACCCGCCGGGGGCGGGAATCGGTGCGGAATAAATACGGCATGGCGGTGGCCATTCTGGCCGGGGACTGGCTCCATGCCCGTTCCATGCACCTGATCGGCCAGTTGACCGGTCCCGATGGTCTGTCTGTGTTCTGCAGGGCGACCGGGGCCATGGTCGATGGTGAGTATCTGCAGATTCGGCATGCCGGGAACCTGGCCCTTACCGAGGAAAAATACTTTGCCATCATCGAGCGGAAGACCGCCAGCCTCATTGCCTCGACCTGCATGCTGGGGGCCATGTTTGCCGGCGGCACTTCGGCACAGCAGCAGGCGCTTGGCCGGTACGGCCAGAAGGTGGGCGTGGCCTTTCAGGTGGTGGATGATCTGCTGGATTATCTTGGCAACCAGAAGGAAACCGGCAAGAAGGTTGGCAACGATTTTCTGGAGGGAAAGATTACCCTGCCGCTCATTGCCGCCCTTGAAAAGGCAAATGAAGAGGAGCATAAGGAACTGCATTCCCTGTTGACCGGTGACAGATCGGATGTCCAGTCCTGTGAACGGCTGCGGGTTTTACTGGACAGACTCGGCGGTTTTCGTTTTGCCCGCGACCGGGCCGAGTCTCTTGTCCAGGAGGCGGTCGCCTCCCTTGAAATGTTTATCACCGGTGATGAGCAGGAGAGTTATCAGCTGCTGGTCGCCATTGCCGGCTATATTTTGGCCAGGAAGCAGTAAGTGGGACATAGATACAACATCGCCCGCCTGCTGCACGTTCTTGCCCTGGCAATGATTGTGCTTCTGCTGCTGTCCTGCCGCTTTTTTCCATCGGATGGGGAACCTGGGAAAAGGTCGCCGGCAGTTGAAACGGCAGGCAAAACAGATAAAACAACCATTGTTTTTGAGGAACCAAACCTGCCCGAACCGCGCGATACAGCCGCGGCAGAAACCGGAGGCCAGGGGTCCGTGGCCAGGGGGGCACAAGAAGGTCGTCCCCGGATCGCCATCATTATCGATGACATGGGGTATCATCAGCAGATTGGTCGTCGTCTTATCGGCCTTGAGCTTGATTTGACCTTTTCCTTTCTGCCTAAAGCCCCATATACCAAAACGCAGGAGGAGCTGGCCTGGGAAAAGGGACGAGATGTAATGCTGCACCTGCCCATGCAGGCCCGTGACCCTGCTGTCAACCCGGGTCCGGGCGCGCTGTACAGGCACTATTCCCGGCAGCGGATACAGACGCTGATTGCGGAGGATTTAAAAAGTGTTCCCCATGCCATCGGCAGTAATAATCATATGGGATCACGCTTTACCGAGGACCGGGCCGCCATGCATGAGGTGTTGGCCGTTTTAAGGAAAAAGGGCCTTTTTTTTGTGGATTCCTATACAACCGCAGCCTCTACCGGCCTGGATGAGGCCCGGCGGATGGGCGTTCCCACGGCCCGACGGCATGTTTTCCTGGATAATGTTCTGGATGAAAAGAAGATCTGTCGCCAGCTTGACCGGCTGGTTGCCCTGGCCCGGGAAAAGGGCTGGGCGATTGGAATCGGACATCCCCACCTGGCCACCCTGAATGCTTTGACCGATTGCGGCCCAACCATCCAGGCCAGGGTACAGGTGGTCGGGGTCCATGCCCTGGTCAGGTGATTGTTCTTGAAAACCTGTTGCTGCTATGTCTGCTTTATAGAACGGCTAAAGGCGGCTGACTCCAGACCAGGAACTTGAAATACCTATTTTTGGGATAACATGGTGTTTGTATGACTCGTTTTGGATGTATTCGTCATTCGCACAGCCTCTGGAATGGAGAACAACGTATCCAGGGACGGCAAAACAGCCCCTTGTCCGAACAGGGACGGGAAATGGCGGTCGCCTGGGGTAAGCAGTTGCAGGGGCTGCCTTGGGATCGTATCTTGATCAGTGACCTGGGCAGGGTCAGGGAAACCGGCAAATTGATCAATGATAGCCTGCGCCTGCCCATGCATACCGATCAACGTCTGCGGGAACAGGACTGGGGTGAGTGGTCCGGCCTTACCTATGGTGAGCTGCGTGAGCGCCGGGGCGAGGATTTTGCCCGCCAGCAGCGACGGGGATGGCATTTTCGACCACCGAGGGGCGAGTCGCGTCTCGAAGTCCTGGCCCGCGCCAGAGCGGCATTACGGGATGCTGCCCGCAACTGGCCGGGGGAAAAGGTCCTGGTTATCACCCACGAAGGGGTACTCAAGTGTCTGGTGTATCATCTGTGCGGGCTGAAATTTCTGCCATCTGAGCAACCGCTGATCAGGGGATACAAGGTCCATCTTTTGCAGATATGTGAAACAACCCTCTTGCTCGAACGGTTGGGCATCCTTGATCTGTTGACCCTTCAGGGCGCGGAACCTGTGGCTCTTTTTTGATCAGATTCCCCGAAAAATTTCGATTTTCTCTGTCCTGTTTTCTGGCGCCCGGCTGAAAACAACTACCTTATCTCTGCAAGTATTTTACCGCTATCATTCCATCAGCCGGTTTGCGATCAGGCCGAAAAATGAGTCCTGGCGGGCGGTAAACCACCAGCCCAGGTGGGTGAGGCAGGTGGAACAGAGCGCGTATTGCCAGTTATAGCCGTCAAACCAGGAAAAGGCAGCGGTTGGCTCACCCCGGATAAGACATCCCGGCGCCCGTTTGTAACAACGAATTTCAAAGGCTATCCCGGCAGGATTGAAAAACACATGTTCATGGAGACCGTCTTTGGCCATGCCTTGGCCGGGGGTGGTGATGGCGGCGCAGCAGACCCGGCAGAGAATGGCCTGCTCCGGAGCGGTTTTTTTGTGTTCGTGTGAATTGGCAAGGACGGTCGATTCTTTCCCCTGGTGCAGCTCGATACGATAGCAATGCACCGGGTGCAAAAGGTGGCGGCAATCAGTCCCCATCCTTCCGGTAGTAGGTAACAATAGCATTGACCATGTCGGCAATAGTGTATTCCTGCGGTTGGATATCGACCTTGAGGCCATGCCGGGCAACGGTCTCGGCGGTGATCGGTCCAATGACGGCGATTTTGACCGGGTCCATCAGCCGGTGCAGTTCTTCCTCTGAATCGGCATCCACCATGGTGAGAAAGTTATCAACCGTTGACGAGCTGGTAAAGGTCACCAGGTCAATGGATTGCTCTTCCAGCCTTTGCCGTAATTCATCCTTTCTGCCCTGGGGCGGGACATTCCGGTAGACCGGTGCAACCCGCACCTCGGCCCCTGCTTCGGCAAGCATTTCCGGCAGAATTTCCCGTGCCTTTTCGGCCCTGGGCAGAAGGACCTTTTTCCCTTCCATGCCGGTGGCGATAAGGGCGGCGGCCAGCCCTTCACCGGTGAACTTTTCAGGGATAAGATCGGCCTTCAGTCCGTAGTTGCGCAGTTTTTTGGCCGTTGCCCTGCCGACCACAGCGATTTTCGGTCCGCCGAGACTGCGCACATCCATGTCTTTTTTCCAGAGGTGGTCAAAAAACCAGGTGATAGCGTTGATACTGGTGAACAGGAGCCAGTCATACTCTGTTATTCTGGTCAGTGCGTCGTCAAGCAGCGTATAGTCGCGGGCCGGTTCCATGTGCAGGGTCGGGTATTCCAGGCAGTCGGCCCCGTTTTCTTCCAGCAGGGCAACCAGTTCGCTGGCCTGTTCCCTGGTCCTGGTAACGACCATGTGTCTGCCGAACAGCGGTCGTTTTTCAAACCAGTCAATGGTGGAGCGCAGTCTGACCACGTCACCGACAATGATCAGTGCCGGCGGGGTGATTCCCGCCTGGTTGACAACCTCGGTTATGGTGGCCAGGGTACCTTCAACCGAGTGCTGTTCCGGCGTGGATGCCCAGCGGACAACGGCCACCGGGGTGTCCGGGGAACGACCGTTGTCAATCAGCTTTCTGGTGATGATGGGCAGGTTTTTAATTCCCATGTAGACAACAATGGTGCCGGCGCCGGTGGCCAGCTTGTCCCAGGCAATATTTGATTCCTTTTTGCCGGGCGCCTCGTGGCCGGTTATAAAGGCGACCGATGCCGTGTACTCTCTATGGGTAATGGGAATCCCCGCATAGGTGGCGGCAGCGGTGGCCGAGGTAACTCCGGGCACGACTTCAAAGTCAATGCCTGCGGCAACCAGTTCTTCAATTTCCTCGGCGCCGCGGCCAAAGATAAAAGGGTCACCGCCCTTGAGCCGGACCACCCGTTTACCCTGGCGGGCAAAATCGATCAGCAGTGTGTTGATCTGGGCCTGGGTAAAGGCATGCAGGCCGCCGCCTTTTTTTCCGGCATAGACCAGCTGCGCCGTTTCCGGCACATGACGAAGCAGCTTGGGGTTGGCCAGGTAATCATAGACCACCACTTCAGCCCGTTCCAGCAGGTGTTTTCCGCGCAGGGTAATAAGGTTCGGTGCGCCGGGCCCGGCGCCGACCAGGTACACCTTGCCGGGTAGTTGTGATTTCCGGTGGTTCATGGCAGCGTTTCCTGGTAGACCTCATCAAGAATTGTCCGGCCGCCGCGATCAAGAAGAATTTCGGCAAGGCCACGGCCCAGGGATTCCGCCTGCTCGGCCGGCATGCTTTGCTGCTCGCGCAGGACCCGGCTTCCGTCCACCTCGGCAATCAGCCCGCTTAAGCTGACGGTATCACCTTTCAAAACCGCATGGGCGCCAATAGGCACCTGGCATCCGCCTTCCAGGCGCAGGAGAAAGGCGCGTTCCGCGGCCACGGTAACCGCTGTTGTTTGATCGTGGAGAAACTGCATCCCTGCCAGCAGTTCATGGTCGTTTTTCCGCAGTTCAATACCGAGCGCACCCTGGCCAATGGCGGGCAGCATCTGCTCAGGGGGAAAGAAAGAGGTAATCCGGTTCTGCATACCCAGTCGGTTCAATCCGGCGCCGGCAAGGATAATGGCATCATATTGGCCTTCATCGAGTTTGCGCAGCCTGGTGTCAAGGTTGCCGCGCAGGTCCTTTATTTGGAGGTCCGGACGCAGGGCGGCCAGCTGCGCCTTGCGCCTGAGGCTCGATGTGCCGATGACGGCCCCTTGCGCCAGATCGTCAATGGTTTGACCGTGGTTGCAGATAAAGGCGTCAAACGCTGTTTCCCGGGCTGGAATGATGGCCACATGCAGGCCAGCCGGCAGGTCGGTGGGCACGTCCTTCATGGAGTGAACGGCAAGATCGACCCTGCCGTCTATCAGTGCATCTTCAATCTCCTTGACAAAGAGTCCCTTGCCCCCCACCTTGGCCAGTGGCACATCGAGAATCTTGTCCCCTTTGGTGGTGATTTTAATCAGTTCCACCGAGGTATCAGGATACTGGGCCTCTATTTGGTTCTTGACCCAGGTGGACTGGGTGATGGCCAGCAGACTGGCCCTGGTGCCGATTTTTACGGTTTGTTTCATTGTGACAGGCTCTATGTAAAAAAGAATATAAAAAATACTGAACCGGAAGATCAGCGCGGATTGGACAGGCACCCTTGTATCATGTTTTTGCCGGCTCGTCCAGTGATGCGGCGGTTATTGAGATTGTTTCGTCATGTCCAAACGGTGAATCGCCAGTGCAGCCTCAAATTTTTTTGAGCAGGGATAATGTAATTTTTTGGCAATATCAAAGTGTTTGATGGCGGAGTCAAACTCTTCCAAGGCATAGTGGGCGATGGCTTTATTATAATGGGCAAGGGCAAATTTCGGCTTGAGGTGGATGGCCTGATCGTACTGCTGTATTGCCCTGTTGTACTTTTTTTGCAAATAATAGCTGTACCCTAAGCTGTTGTGTATGTTTGCGTCATTCGGGGATAAACTCAGTGCGGCCCGTAATGAGCCGATTGATTTATACAGACGTCCCAGTTTCCCATAGGTTATGCCAAGTTGAGTATAGGCATCGACATATGAAGGATCGAGTTTAGTGGCTTTTTGAAACTGATCAACAGCGGCTGCTGGGTCTTGCTGTTCCAGCAATAATCCAAAATTGTAATGGACGGTGGGGAGCTTTGGGTTTAATTGTATGGCTTTCCGGTAGCAGTGGACTGCCTGGTCCTTTTTTCCTGTTTCGTGATAACAGCTTCCAAGCAGGCTGTAAAATTCTCCGTTATCCGAATAGGCTGACTGAATTTCTTCAAGATATGGAATGGCTTTTTGGTGCTTTCCCAGATGAACATAAGCAATGCCAATACCATAACCGGCTTCCTTGTTGGCTGGATTTTGTTTTCGGGCGGCCAGAAATTCCTTCAGGGCTTTATGATATTGTTGTTCGGAGAGATAATGATCTCCCAGGGATATATTTGTAAAATCGGAAACAGCAGTTAAAGACTCTGCCTTGATGTATGCTGAAAATGCCTTGTTTTTCTGGCCGGCATTCTGCAAGGCAATGCCCAGGTTCTCATACACTTTTCCCGGATTTATCTTTGCTGATTTTTCATATTCGGCAATGGCCTTTTTATATGCCTTTATGGCCTCGGTAAATTTGTTCATATTGGCCAAGGCAATGCCTAAACCTTCAAAGGCCGGACCCAGGTCGGGGTCATTGACAAGCGCCTTTTGAAATGCCTCAACTGCGGGCCCCCATTTCTTTTTGTCAAGATAATGTTCACCAAGATAACTGTATTCGGAAGCCATGGTGTCGCTTACGGGATGTTTTTTAAAGGTCTCCAGCCTGGCCTTGCATATTCTGCAGAGATGTTCCGATTTGGCATCATGTTCCTGTAAATTATTGGGAAATGCGCGTGCGCAATAGGGTGTATTGCATCGTGGGATTCCGAAGGTGAAGTTTATGCTGGAAAGGGCCTGTTTCAACAGTCGTTTGACCAGTCTTGGCCTGTTGTCCGATTCACCATTAAATTTTGCCGTGAACCTGTAATAAGAGATGGCTCCGTAAATACCTATCGTCTTTCCATACAGGAAATTGCAGCCGTGACAGCCTATATCTTCTGCTGTAACTCCGATATAACTTTGTATCGGTTCATCGAGGCCGAAAGGAAAACGTTGCCGGATCTTTTTTGTGAGCGTTTCAGTATAATACTGTCCAGATTTACTTAATTTTTTTAGGTTATTTTCAAATTGTTGCCGGCTTGCAATTCCTTCGGCTCCCAATTTGTCCAGATACGACAGGATAAATCGGGATTGTGGTAATGAAGAGTGTAAATCATCTTTGGATATATTGAGTTTGTTTGTAATTTCATTGTACTGAAGCTCTGTGAGGCTTTTTGTAATTTTTTTAAATATATCAGCAGTATATTTGTCGGATAGTCGTATATCGA
>JALVAI010000232.1 GCA_027011235.1 Desulfobulbaceae bacterium | reverse complement strand
GAGTCGTTGTGTACTCTTAGAGGCATTTGTTGCATTATTGTTTCCGAAAATATGTGGGCAGAAGGGAAAGTATATAGTGTTATCTGCTTTATTCCGGCCAGTGTCGTTGGAAACGAAAAAGTGCTACTTTAAAAATATCACAGGCAATGGCCTAACTGAAAGAAAAAAACAGATATTTTACCTTCAAGCTGATGGGAGGCATGGATGGAGATGGAAACCGCGGTATGTGTAGAGCCATATTACGCTGTTATCTGGTTGTATTGCTGGCGGGAGGAGCGATTGGTCTCTCTGACGGGCTAACTGTTTAAAATATAAATCAATAATGATGGTGTCGTAAAAATTTCATTCTACGGTGTCGCGTGTCCTGTGGCGATTCGTGGAGCATACTGCATGTATAGTTAAGACCCGTCACAGAACACTATTCCTCGGAGTCTAAGGTGCGCTCCAATTACCTGGATCTCTGTATTTTTATTTAGTCATCTTTAAGCATTGTCTAAACTTTTTACAATTCCGTCAATACTAATTTCCTGAAATTGCGTATGGTTGTTTTACAGGCAACTCCTCAGATAGGCGGGGCAATGGTAACAATGATGCGCATATCGCTGTCGGCGCGCACGCCATGCGGTTCCCTGATATCAGAGATCAGCATATCTCCGGTTTTTGCCGGAATAACCGCCTCGCCCTCACCGAGAAAGGCGCCCTCTCCCTCAATGACAAGGATGCTCAGCTGGCCGTCCAGGTCATGGGAGTGGATGGGGAAAACATGACCGGCCTTGAGATTGAAGTTGAGAATCTTGAAATGTTCCGAATCATGAAGCACAATACTCTTCATGCCCAGGGGGCTGAATTCCCGGCTGTCGGCAAGGTCCAGTTTTTTCATCATTGTCTTTTCTCCTCTGCAATGTTGTTCCCGGGAGTAGCAACATTGGCCGGTTCCCGGGTGATTTCCTCCCCCTGGAGATAAATGTCTCTTTTGGGATAGGGAATTTCTATGTTTCGCTCCTGAAAGGCACTGTAAATCATCTTCAGCAGATTATGGGTTTCCCTGCCGCGATGCCGGGGATCCTGCACCCAGACCAGCAGTTGGAAATTTATGGCCGAGTCACCAAAACTTCGTACCCGCACCCGTGGCAGCGGTTTTTCGGCCAGGGCATGGTTCTGTTCCGCCACTCCGAGCAGGGTCTTTTCAACCAGCCGCAGGTCACTGCCGTAGGCGACCCCCACGTCAAGCCGTATCCGGTAACGGGGCTCCGGCGCCGACTGGTTGATGATTTTGGTGGTGGACATGATCGAATTTGGGATCGTGATCAGAATATCGTCCCGTGTTTTGATCTTGGTCGACCTGATACCCACCTCCACCACTTCACCCCGTTCACCGCTGTCTAAGATAATATAATCGCCCACCTTGTACGCCGCATCGACAAACAGGGCAATGCCACCAAAAAAGTTTGCCAGGGTGTCCTTGGCGGCCAGGGCTATGGCAATACCGATGATACCGGCGGAGGCAAAAAGCGGGGTAAGGTTGACCTTCCAGATGACCAGCCCCCAGAGGATGCCGGTGAAGAGCAGCACAATCCGGGAGATATTTTTCAGCATGTAAAAATGGGTCTTGTCCATCCTGGTCAGCATCCAGCCCATGTTGTTCTCATCCATGGCCGTGATTTCCCTGATAAGAGAAAACCACCAGACCATCAGGATCAGGGTCTTGACCATATTGGGCAATACCAGGTCCCACGGGGGCTGAAGGGATGGCTCAAGGAGAATGGCATGCATTATGCCGAGCAGGAAGATCGACCAGCATATGGGGCGGTGAACTATTTCCAGGATCCGTTCGTCCGCCTGCCAGTGGGTGCGACTGGCGATGCGGATCAACAGGCGGTCGATAAAGAGATCAGCCGCCTTGGTCAGGATACCGTAAAAGAGAACAAGCAGAAGACGCCGTCCGGGATGATAGTTGCCGAGTTCGTGCAGGATATAGCTGAGTTGTATTTTAACGATCTGCAGCAGGGTGTCGAAATCCATATCGTTTCGGCTCAGGTCGTCTGGTCCGGCTCTACCTGCTCTGCCTCGTCAACAAGCATTATGGGGATGTCGTCCCGGATTGGGTAGATAAGTTTGCATGTTTCACAGATGATGCCATCTTGGTCGGCGTTCAGCCGCACCGGCCCCTTGCATTTCGGGCAGGCAAGGATATCAAGGAGTTCCTGTCGTATCATGGAATGTTCCCCCCCGGAACAGGTGTGAAAATATTGAGTCTTTGTTGTTGTTTTCCGTTTTGTCCGCCAGTCTCTCCTGAACGACAATTGACGGAGACGATGAAAGGGCGTATAACCTTGCCAACCATCATGCATAATTTTTCCATAATTTTCAATAGAACTTGGAGCAACCGGGCAAATGAAAAAGAGTATTCCCGTGGACCAGGCCGTGGGCATGGTGCTGCCACATGATATAACCGAGATCGTCAAAGACGAGTTCAAGGGCTGCGCCTTTAAGAAAGGGCATATTATCAGGACCGAAGATGTTGAACATCTCAGGCGTCTTGGCAAGGAACATATCTATGTCCTTGAACTGGGCGAGACCGAGATCCACGAGAATGAGGCGGCCCGCCTTCTGGCGGCGGCGCTTGCCGGTCCGGGAACCGGGTACAGTGATCGGGTGGAGGAGGGCAAGGTAGCCATCAGGGCGGTCCATGATGGTCTGTTGAAGATCAATAAGGAGTCATTGCTCAGAATCAATATGCTGGGCGATGTGATGTGCTCCACCCTGCAGACCAATACACCGGTGAAAAAGGGCGAGCAGGTGGCGGCGACCAGGTTGATCCCCCTGGTCGGCAGCCGTGCTCTGGTCGAGGAGGCGGTCGCCCTTGCCGGCACAGGGGAGCCGGTGGCCCGGGTCCTGCCCTTGAAAAAGGTGCGGGCCGGCCTGGTCATCACCGGCTCGGAGGTGTTTTATGGCCGCATTGAAGACCGGTTTGAGCAGGTATTACGCGACAAGTTGGCCAGGCTGGGTTCAGAGGTAGCCATGGTCGGATTTGCTCCGGATGATCCTGCCAAGATCGCCGCAGAAATCAGAAACTGCCTTGAGGCGGGCGCCGATCTTGTTATCACCTCCGGCGGCATGTCTGTTGATCCCGACGACGTGACCCGTACCGGTATCCGGGAAGCCGGGGCCGAAGACACGGTCTACGGCACACCGGTTTTGCCCGGCGCCATGTTTCTGGTCGGGCGGATCGGTAATGTTCCTGTGCTGGGTCTTCCTGCCTGTGGAATGTTTCACAAGATCACCATATTTGACCTGATTTTGCCTCGAATCCTGACCGGAGAGACCATCACCAGACGGGAACTGGCGGACATGGGCCATGGAGGGTTGTGTCGAAACTGCAAACAGTGCCGTTACCCGATCTGTAATTTTGGCAAATAAGTTATTTGGCCTGATTGTTGCAACAAAATAAACCTGTGATGGCCGGAAAATAACCGGAAAACAGGTGGTCCGGAACAGGTCAGGGCTATTTTATTTGCCTGAATCCGGGGAAACTGCTATCCTGTCATCAGGAGTACCAGCCTTTTTTTATATGTTGTACTGCAGAATTTCGGGCAGGAGATGTATTATGTCGAAGATATTAATGCATTTGTTTTGCATAACAGCACTGGTTGCCGGAACTATTGCCGTAAGTCAAGCAGGTGAGCTGGATGCCGCCTTTGGTGTTGACGGACGCGTGTCCCTTGAGCTTGGCGCCTATGGTGATCGGGCCCAGGCCATTGTTATCCAAAAGGACGGAAAAATTCTTTTGGGTGGTTCTTCTCTTAATGAGGAATCACTTGCGGTTTCGCTTCTTCGACTTCTTCCCGATGGCAGCCCGGACCCGGAATTTAACGGTGATGGAACGGTCATCGTCGATGTCAGCAGCGCTGATGATGAAATTCTGGCCCTGGGCCTGGCACCAGATGGAGACATTATTGCCGGTGGCTATACCGGCAGCGGTAATGACCGGGATTTTCTCCTGATGCGTTTTCATGGTGATGGTTCTCTGGATACGGGGTTTGGGGACCATGGCCGGGTCATTACCCAGGTTGGTAACAGTGATGATGAGATTACGGCCCTTGTGGTTGACAAAAACGGTGACATTCTGGTGGCCGGCAATGGAGCCGGGACCAAAGGACGTGTTGTTGCGATCGGCCGATACCTGGAGGATGGGCGACTTGATGCCGGTTTCGGCGACCAGGGAATGAGCCTGACCGGGGTTGGTGTTGATGCCCTGGCCCAGGGTATGGCTCTTGATAAGGAGGGCCGTATTGTTGTTTCCGGTTCCTATACGGATTCCATCCACACCCGGGTGATGCTTGTCGGTTTTAGCGAGGATGGCCACCTGGATGCCGGTTTTGGTGTTGACGGTATTGCCACTGTTTCAAATAGCGAAGAAATATCCGAGGGCTATGGCCTCTATCAGGCCGAAAATGGTGATTTTTATGTTGCCGGCTCGGTTGGGCCGGAGGGAGAACGGGAGGCCGCTCTTTTCCGTTTTACCCGCAATGGTCGCCTTGATACCGCGTTTGGCGACAACGGGATTCTGGTGACTGCAATCGGACCCGAGGATGATGTCCTGTACAGTCTTGCCGGCGATGCGGACAGTTTGAATGCGGCAGGCTTTACTACAACCAATGGTAATCGTGATTTTCTGCTGATTACCTATGACCGGCACAGTGATGAAATTTCCCATCCGGCCCAGAAACCGGAAAACAGAGAGACAAGTCTTCGTATTGGTGGTCTGCAGGTCAAGGAATCCCTGGCCTCCTTTGCTCCCGAACCTGAAACACCGGATGAGCAACTGTTGCCGGCGGTGGTGACTACCTCCTTTGGGGCCGGTGAATCGGTGAGTTACGGCCTGGCCATGCAGAAAGACGGCAAGGTGGTCACCGTGGGCACAGCCGGTGACAATGGCACAACCAGCGCCGTGGTGGCCCGTTTCAGTAAGAGCGTAACCCCAAAGGCGGCCATAAGAGGATCGGTGGATAACAATGTCTACATAACCACATTGCCGGTCACCGATATCAAGGCGACCGGGGCCTTTTCCGGCGGCAATATCAATGCGGCCCTGGGCCCGGTCAGCCAGCGGGGAGTTGTCTTTTCCATTGCTCCCTATCCTGTCTGTAAAGACGATTGCGCAACCGGCGGTCACCCGGATGATACTCCAACTGATCCAACCAATCCAAAAGACCCGGTTAATCCGGTTAATACCGGGCCGCCGAAAATTTCCAACCCTCGGCCCTCCGGCTCGGTAGATACAACTTCGGCAACACTTAGGGTAACCACGGATGTGAATGCGACCTGTAAGTATGGTGAAGTGGCCGGGGTGGATTATAACTCCAAGGTAAAAACTTTTTCTTCGACTGGTGGAACCGAGCACTCTCAAACTGTCTCAGGACTTGAGCAGTCCGCTCAAAAACATTATTATGTCAGATGTAAGAACAGTGCTACCGGCGCTGTCAATTCAACGGATACAGAAATTTCCTTTGTGGTGAAGATACAGAAACAGGCAGTTGTCTCTAAGTTGATGGGCCTGTCCGGTTCCGCTGTTATCGGCGCTTGCGATACAATAGGCAATCTCCTTGTTCCATCCGCCCATGCCCAGGCGGTTTCAGATGGGACCTCAGGTGATACAGCAGCCGGGACCTCGACATCTTCTTCACTGAAGATGCTCAAGGAAGGCTTTACCAATGACGGTTCCGGCACCGGGTTATACAGCTCGATCATGAAAGGTCTGGCCCCGGATACCAGGTACTATGTCCGCGCCTATGCCATCGTTGATGGTGTGATCTATTATGGCCCTCAAATCCTCTTTGAGACCTCCAGCGCCTGTTTCATCGCCACTGCCGCCTATGGGTCGCTGCTTGACCCGGCCGTGGTTATCCTGCGGGACTTCCGGGACCATTACCTGAACACAAATCCCCTCGGCAGAAAATTTGTTGCCTGGTACTATACCAATTCTCCGCCCCTTGCCGACTGGATAGCTGCCTCGCCCCGTCTGCGGCTTGTGACCCGTGTTCTCCTGGTACCGCTAATCGGTGCGGGTTGGCTGTTTCTGCATCCAGCGGCGGCCGCAATGCTGCTTTTCCTGTTCCTGCTGATGACCATTGCGGCCCGGCGAAGACATGGCAACTCGTCCCTGCCTGCCTGATGGTTCACTGTTTTTTGTAATCAGATAATTTTGTTATGGTTTTTTATGTATATGAAGAGTAAACGACATCCCATCGCCCAGCAGGGCTTTACCCTTATTGAGCTTATGGTGGTCATGGTCATCCTCGGTATCCTGGCGACCATGATCGTGCCCCGTATCATGGACCGGCCGGAAGAGGCCAGGCGCACCAAGGCCGCCATTGATATCCAGGCCCTTGAGCAGGCCCTGAAACTGTATAAGCTTGATAATGGCAGGTACCCCACCACCGAGCAGGGATTGCAGGCCCTGGTGGAGCCGCCCGCGGTCGGTAAACTGGCCAAAAGATGGCGCAAGGGCGGGTATCTTGACAAGAAAAAGGTGCCCAAGGACCCCTGGGACAACGATTTTGTCTATATCAGTCCGGGACTGCACTCGGATTTTGACCTGATGTCCTATGGCGCCGACGGTGAACCCGGCGGTGAGGGCAACGATGCCGACATCAACAACTGGGAACTCAAGTAATTTTTTGCAATGGTCCTGTCTCCCGGTATGTCGTTTTCCGCAACAACGGCTGCCGGACGGCTTTACCCTGATGGAGCTGCTTGTTGTCATGGTGCTGCTCTCCCTCTTGACCGGTTTTGCCGTGCCCAAAATCCGGACGGCCCTGTTTACCGACCAACTCAAGGCCACGGCCCGCAAGCTGATCGGCCTTGTCAACGAGACCGGTCAGCAGGCCCGAATCGAGCACCGGTCATACCTGCTGATCTTTGATCCCGCGGCCCGACAATTCAGGGTCAGGGCCGCAGAAAAGAAAGGGGAAGAAGCCGTGCCATCCATCCACCCCTTGTCCCTGCCATCCGATGTCCAAATCCTTGATTTCAGCTCGGTCCATGGTGGCAAGCAGGATTCCGGCGAGCTTACGCTCATGTTTTCCAAAAAAGGGTATGTGGATAAAACCCTGATTCATTTGCGGGATGATTCAGGCCGGGACATGACCCTGGCGCTGTCACCCTTTCTCGGCGTTACCAGGTTATACGATTCATATCGGACAGTTGAACAGGACACCTTTCAATGATGGTTCGGTCCCGGTCGGGATTCACACTTCTTGAAGTCATGGTATCGGTGACCATTATCGGTATTGCCCTGGTCACCTTGATCGGCGCCCAGTCGCAGAGTATTTCCATCGCCACCCTCTCCCGTTTCGAAACCACGGCATCTCTGCTGGCCAGGCAGAAGATGGCCGAGCTTGTGCTTGGTGGTTTTGAAGATCTGCAGCCCGATGAGGGAGATTTTACCCAATCATTTTCCAACTATCACTGGCAGGTGGAGATTCGGGAGCTTGGTGAGGACGATACCGGTATCAAGGACAGTGATGACCTGTTAAAGGCCGTTGATCTGACCATAACTTCCGACCTTGAACCGGATGAACGGTTTGTTGTCCGTCGGATAGTGATGATACCCATCAAAGCGGCCGGTTCACCATGATAACGACACGGGGCGGATACGACAGGGCGGCCGGCAACAGTTGTCTTTGGTGTTGTCATGGCTTTACCCTGCTGGAGATCATGCTGGCGACCCTGATTCTGGCCCTGGTGGTCAGTATGATCACCCTGTCGCTTTCCGGCTCTCTCCGGGTTGTGGAGGCCACCCTGGACCAGGGCGATCTTTACTACCGGGCCCAGGTGGCCATGGAACGGATTGGTCAGGACCTGGAATCGGCAGTCCTGAGCGCTGACGGTGAATTTATCGGCCAACCGGTGGAAAATGGGGAAACACGACAGACAATTCTCCACTTCATGTCCATGGCCCATCAGGTCTTTGATCCAAAAAACGGGCGCCAGGGCATGGCGGTTATCGAGTATCAGCTAATGCCGGACCCGGAAAACAGTGACCAGCTGCTTCTGCTGCGCAGTGATCAGGTGGCCGTGCCGCAGGGGAAAAGAGCAGATAGCCGGAATTCCGGTAAAAATGGTTTTTTGCTCACCGATCACCTGCGCTCCGTGGTCTTTACCTATTTTGATGCCCGGGGAGAAGAGCATGACTCCTGGGACACCCGGGTTGAGCCGGATGCCAGCGCCGATGAAAAAAAACGCAAACATCGACTGCCGGCCGCTATTGGCTGTACCCTGGTGTATTGGCTGGATGCGGAGAGAAAGACAGACTTGCGTTTTCAGACCAAAATCCTGCTTCCCACCGGCATGATCAGCGCAAAAGGGCAGTAACCCGGATATATCATGAGATTGGATCGGGATTTTCTTCCATTGCCAATGTTTCCGAAAAGGGGTATCCGTCATTATCTTCATGGCC
>JALVAI010000231.1 GCA_027011235.1 Desulfobulbaceae bacterium | reverse complement strand
GCTTATTGGCTGTTCCTGCCGTTTTGACCGGCTGGGAGTCGAGGTGATGACGGATGCGGATATTGCCCGTTTTGAAGCCTTGCTCAGTGAACAGGGCCGGATAGCCTATTCACCGGACCAGTGCCCCTCCTTTGCCGACGAGGGGCCGGGAGTTGTGCTGGAGTAGGCCGGATTTTTTTATCTTTCCGGCAGCATGAAGAGCAGGGAAGGGGTGCAACCGGCGCCGGTTGGGTTGTTTGCATTGTCAGCGTTTCAAATCAGTCTAAAAAACACTCCGTATAACTTCTCGGTTGACATCCCATGGTGCTTTGTATAACTTGTATATGCAAAAAAATGACTTGAAATAGATGTTTAGTGTTTTTTTTATAAAATTGAAATGTTGAGAGTTGTTAAGGTAAATCTGATTTTATATCTTACGAGGTGCAGCCGTGACTACACAAATGATCATTAGAGTAGAACCCGGCCTGAAAAAGAAAGTGAGCCAACTGGCCAAAGCCGAAGGTAAAAATTTAAGTGAACTTGTGAGGGAACTACTTGAAAAGTATACAAAAGAAAGGGACATGGGAGTCTATATCGACAACTTGTGGGACAAAATAAAACAGGATTTTACTGAAAATAATATTTCTGAAGAAGATATTGACGAGGCGATCAGGCAAGTCAGGTTAAAAAATGGTTAAAATCGTCATCGATACCAATGTATTTATTTCGTCATTTTTTGGTGGTGTTCCCAGAGAGATAATTAACCTTTGGAAAGAAGGAAAAGTTGTATTGTGCCTGTCACAGAACATCATTGAAGAATACATTGAGGTTATGAACAGGCTTGGGCTCAAGAATACTGAAGAAATACAAAAATTAACAAAGTTGTTTGCAGAGGGTTATAATTCAATTTTTACATCAAAAACTCCCGATATCAATATTGTCGGCGACGATCCGGACGACAACAAATTCATCGAATGCGCTGTAGCACTTGACTGCAAATTCATCATTTCCGGAGACAAGCATTTAAAAGGTATAAAAAAATATATTGATACAATAATAATGTCACCCAGAGATTTCATAGACTTTTACAATGCTGAAAACAGGGTATGAAATCGGGTGAATATCAAGACTTGCACTGACAATCCAATAAACCAGGCCGCAAACACAACCGTTATTTCGGAATTGGTTGAACCGTTCTAAAAGTTCATCGGCAGTTCGTTAGTGCCACGCAGTTTGCGGCAGGTTATCACAACGTTATTTTTCCAGGGATTCCAGGTATTCAAAGAGATCGGAATTTGTTGACAGGATCAGCGAGGTGTTGTTGCCGATGATGTTCTTGTAGCTTTCCAGGCTTTTCTGAAAGGCGTAAAAATCAGGGTCCTTGGCATACGCCTGTCCGTAAATTCTGGTGGCCTCGGCGTCCGCCTTGCCCCTGATTTCCGTGGCCTCCCGTTTCGCCTTTGAGGTAATCTCTTTCAGTTCCCGATCTACCTTTCCGAGAATTTCCGCCTTGCGCCCTTCACCTTCGGACCGTTTTTCCGCGGCGATTCGTTTTCGTTCCGAGATCATCCTGGCATACACCTTTTTCCGTACCGAACCGATATAGTTGACCCGTTTGAACATAACGTCAATCAGGGTAATCCCGTACTTTGGGGTGACGCTGGAGGCCGCCTGGAGAACAAGCTGGCTGATCTTGTCGCGTCCGACCTTGGGCGGCTGGGTCATGTCTCCGGTCCGGGTGGTGGACATGACCGTGGACATCATGTAATCTGGTTTCCAGTCGGAACTGCGGATTATTTCGATGAGATTGTTCTTGTTGACCAGGTCGCGGACCGTACCGTTTATAATATCATCAAGCAGTGACTGGGCCCGGGCCTCGGTGCCCACTGCCTGCAGGAAGGTGAGGGCATTGGAGATTCGCCAACGGGCGGTATTGTCGATGTAGATAAAGGTCTTGTCATTGGTCGGTATCTGGTTGGGGTCACCGTCCCAGATCAGGATCCGTTTTTCAAAGTACTGGACCTTCTGGGTGATGGGCCGTTTGAAATGGAGTCCGGCGTCGGTGACCGGCTGGCCGACCGGTTTGCCGAATTCGGTAATGACTGCCTGCTGTCCCTCCCGGAGGATAAAAAATCCGTCCCAGGCCATTGCAATAAGGACAAAGATCACGCCAAGGAGAATAATGCGCATTATATGTTTCATAACTGTTGCCGTCGTATCCTATTTTGTTTCCGGTTTCTGTGATTTTTTCGCCAGATCGAGAAAGGGAAGAAGGGTCTGCTGTTTTTTGTCCATGACATAAATATGGTCGACGCCGGGGAGAATATCCTGCATGGCCTCGAGATACATCCTGCGCCTGGTGACATCCGGGGCAAGCTGGTATTCCTTGACAATGGCGAGAAAACGATTGGTCTCACCT
>JALVAI010000230.1 GCA_027011235.1 Desulfobulbaceae bacterium | reverse complement strand
TCAGTGGATCGGACAGTGGAACGGCAAGTATTTTGCATAATAAAGAAAAGAGATTTTCGAGCCGATTAGACTGATAGAGATACACAGCATTTCCCGACAGGTGGAGAGGCAACAGAGAAGACCATGAAAAAAGGTAGCATTTTTTTTGTTCTCCTCCAAGCCATTTCATTGAAATAGCAGGAAATGAAAAGAATTTTTTTGGTCCAAGGGCCTTTGTTTTGCTATACTGCGATAAAGTGAGCCCCATTTTTCCCTGTCGGCCCTGCGCCCCTTTTTACTGTTTATGAAACGAACGATCCTTTTGCAGATTTCCCTGATCGCGGTAACAGCCACCGCGTTGCTGGCCCTTTTTTATCTGCCTTACTGGTCTGTGCGCAACAAGACCATTGATGCCTTTAACAATGAGCAGATGATTGTCGCCCAGCAGGCGGTCAAGGGGATCGAGTCGTTCTTTGCCACCTATACCAAGGCCCTGAAATACTTTTCCGATCAGTCCTCCATTCAGCAGCTTGATGACTCCGGTCGGGCGCTCATGGATGATTTTCTCACCATCCACGCCTCGGAAATTTCGGCCGTGACCAGGATTGACGCCCGTGGCCGGCTACTCTATTCCACCCCGGTCGGCAGCGGCTGGGGAGTGCGGGACATTGTCAATCAGCCATATAACAGCCGGATTCTACGGGCAAATAAGCCGATTATAAGCGATGTCTTTTCCTCTCTGCCCGGTGTCCGTTCCCTTGTCTTTGCCTACCCGGTTTTTGAGGGAACAACCTATGTTGGCAGCCTTGGCTTTCTGATTCCTTTCAAGCCGATAGTGGACAAATTTCTCAGCCGGATCAAGGTTACCGACCGGGGTCTTATCATGATGGTCAGCCGTCGGGGGCAAGGTCTGTACTGCCGCATGGGACAGACGACAGCCGGTTCCAGCTCGGATTGTTTTGCCGGCACGCCCTCTTTGCAGCAGATCAAGGCGCAGATGATGATGGGGCGCCTGGGAAGCGGAGATTTTACCGCCTCCCTGTCCATGGATGGAGACGAGGTTCCCATCACCCGTTATGCCGTGTACGCGCCGGTGCAGCTGCCTGGGGACACCTTCTGGTCGATCATGGTGGCCAGTCCGGAAAACGCGGTACTGGCGGCCATGCGCGCCTTTCATAACCAATGGGTGATAGTCACCTCGGTGGCGGTCTGCGCTGTTTTGCTGCTCAGTTACCTGCTGACCCGGACCATTGCCAGAAACCGGGAGGTACAAAAGCGCAGGGTGGTGGAAGAACAGCTTCTCCGGCTGCTTGATTTCACTCCCATGGGCATGGTTGTCTATGATACCGAGGGCTGTATTTCCTATGTTAACCGGACGGTGATACAGATCCTTGACTGTATGGAGCCGGAAGAGATCATCGGCACCAATGTCCTTGACTATGTTCATGCGGATTATCATGATTTTTTATCTTCACGCTTTGAAAATCTCAGAAAGGGCCAGCCAACCGAGAGGACGATTATCAAGATTGTGACCCCCAAAGGCGCGGTCAAGGATGTGGAGATAAATTCAACACCCTTTATCTTCAGCGGCCAGACCAGTTTCATCTCCATACTCAGGGATGTGACCGAGGAATTGAAACAGGAGGCAACGCAGAGGCGGTTGGTAACTGCCATCGAGCAGGCCAATGAGTCGGTGATTATAACGGACCAGGCCGGCATTGTTGAGTATGTCAACCCGGCCTTTACCAAAACATCGGGATACACGAGAGAGGAGATAATAGGTAAAAATCCACGCATGCTCAGAAGCGGCAAACACAACGTCGCTTTTTATCGGACCATGTGGCGGACCATCACCAGTGGCCGGGTCTGGCAGGGTCGTATCATCAATCGCCGCAAAGACGGTCGTCTGTATACGGAAATGGCAACCATTTCGCCGGTGCGCGATGTTACCGGGAAAATTACCCATTATGTTGCGGTGAACAGGGACGTCAGCCATGAGGTGGAACTGGAATCCAAGTTGCGGCAGGCGCAGAAAATGGAGGCCATCGGCACCCTGGCCGGCGGGATAGCCCATGATTTCAACAATATCCTGGGGGCGATTCTCGGCTTTACTGACATGGCTCTTCTCCAGACCGATCCCGATTCTCCCATCCACGATACCCTGTTGCACATTCGCAAGGGCGGCGGCCGGGCGGCTGATCTTGTCCAGCAGATTCTGACCTTTTCCCGCCAGTCAAGCGCTGAAAAAAGACCGATCGCTGTGACGCCGCTGGTCAAGGAAAGCCTGCAGCTCTTGCGCGCCTCCCTGCCTTCGACCATTATCATTCACCAGGAGCTTGCCGCCGATGATACCCTGGTGTTGGCCGATGCGACCCAGTTGCAGCAGATCGTTCTGAACCTCTGCACCAATGCCTTTCAGGC
>JALVAI010000229.1 GCA_027011235.1 Desulfobulbaceae bacterium | reverse complement strand
AGTAAAAACACAGATATACAAGGAGTAGTGTTCTGTGGCTGGTCTTGACTATACATGTAGTATGTCGAGAATCGCCACAGGACACACGACGCAGTAGATCGAAGTTTTTACGACGCCATCAAATGCTGACAGCCAAGCAGATCCAGACATTGAGGCCGGATGTGAAGGTCAGGCGATATTCCGACGGTAGCGGGCCATATCTCCAGATCATGCCTTAGGGTAAAAGCACTGGAGAACGACATCCAGGAACGGCGGGACTCAGAAAAAACCAGACATTGGGCACAGGGCGGGTATGAAAGAGAAACAGGAGCCGTAAGCAAGGCCTGTGCGTACGGTGCTGTGAAGTGCGGCATGGACAATTCCCCCTTGCTGCACCATGCTCGATGTACGTTATTCCTTTAATCGACTTTTGCCAGTTGTGTCTGTGAACGGGCCTTGAGCTGCGCAATTTGCCGTTTACGGAGAAATCCGTACTCGACAAGGTGCTTGATGTCTGACCACATGGTTTCACTTCCCATTATCGCAACTATGATGGAGCCTTCCTTTCTTGAAAACTCACCAACATAGGTCTGGCGGGCAGCCAGGGTATAACCTGTTTTGCCGCCCCTGGCCCCTTTGACCCGCCACAGGGCCCTGTTATGGTTATGCAGGGTTTTGCCAAAAGAAGTCCTGATTTTTACCTGGCGCATACGCCGGGCGAATTCATTGTCTCTCATGGCATGACGAAAAATCGTTGCCCGGTCCCTGGCCGTTGAGTGTTGTCCCTTTGCCGTCAATCCGGTGGCGGTCCGGCAGATTGTCCGGGTCGCCCCCCAGAGTTTGGCCCGCAGGGTCATCATGTGGGCGAAATCCTTTTCACTGCCGGCAATTTTTTCGGCCAGGGCAACACTGGCATCATTGGCAGAAGCCAACAGAACGGCATTGATCAGATCATCGGCCTTGTACTGCTTTCTGGTGTCGAGATAAATCTTTGACCTCGGCATGCAGGCGGCATGGCGGCTGACACCGACCCTGTCGTTGTTGTTCAGCGATTTAATGGCTATCATGCCGGTCAGCACCTTAATGGTTGATGCGGGTTGGCGCGGAGTGTCGGGTGCTCGTGCAAACAGGGTCTCGCCAGTGTCGGCATCCATGATCATGATACTTCTTGAGCTGATCCATTTCCCTATCTTCGGTAACCTGATGGCTGGACGCTGGACAGAGGCAACCCGTTTCTTGACCATGGAAATATCACAGTATTCTCCAAGGTCAATCCATCCGGTTTCCACCGCATATTCAATCGGCGCTATTTCCTGCTGTTGTCCGGGCAGGTGTTTGGCTGTCAGGTCAAGGATAGGTATTGGGGCACCGGCTGCACTGTGGACACAGATGAGCAGTACCGCAAGAATACTGAAAATTACTTGTTGGAGCCGAAAGTTCATGAAATTTTTTTGTATAAAAAAAATAAACCGGCATGGCAGGGCCTGATTCTTAAGCCATAGCCACAACAGACAGTGAAAATAGTTCCGAGCGACAAAACCGTGTGGGGTATTTTTGGATTAGCCAGCATGTCTGAATGCACAACAAACTCTAAAAAAAAATTAGCATGTTACGCTTGTAGCGCGGGCAACCCTGTTTTCAGGTAAAAAGTCGGTTTCTCCTATATTTGTAAAGTGTGTTTTCATCCTTTGTCAAGTTTTTTGGCCCGTTCTGTTGGTGTTTTATTAAATAAAACATGTGAAATTGCCATATTAGAAAAAAATAGCCGGTAGGATTTTGGTGTATTTAGCTTTGACATTAGTTGTTGAACCGGTATATTTTATACATGAATTTTTGTTGGGGAACAAGCGGTTCCGCCGATACCCGTTGACCAAGAGAAGAAAAATATAATCATATACTATCAATATGGCCGATCCGCAGTTACCAGTTCTCCAGAAGAACGTGACCACCTTAAATCAGCTTATTGACGAGAGTTGCCGTAAGTATGGCGAGTTGCCCGCCGTCGGTATGGCTCTTGAGGAACCGCTTACCTACAGATCCTTCCATGAGCGGATTCTTCTGATTGCGGCCCTTCTCCAGGATATTGGTGTTTCCAGGGGCGACCGGGTCGGCCTGTTGGGTGAAAATTCACAGAACTGGGTAACCGTCTATCTGGCAATTGTTCGCCTGGGGGCTGTGGCGGTGCCGGTGCTGCCCGATCTTCCCGAGGCCGATGTTCATCATATTCTGACGGAAATGGCATGTGATGTTGTTTTTCTTACCCAGCGGCAGGTAGAAAAGATTTATGATATACAAAAAGAGCTGACAACAGTTGTTACCCTGGATGATTATATCGATGATACAGGTGTGTTGCAGGTCCAGCCCTTTTCCGATTTTCTTGCAACGGCCCGCACCCGTTTTGGAGATGGGGCAGATACCGGTACC